>CANIXE010000068.1 GCA_947470885.1 Planctomycetota bacterium | reverse complement strand
CAGGGCCCGGCGCATGGCGCCCTGGTCCACCAGCGAGTTCATTTCAGCGCTTGGCCATCTCGGTGGCGCGATGATCCCGGGCCAGCTTGTCGAGGACGGCGTTCACCAGCTTGCCGGTCTTTTCGTCGCTGCCGTAGCGCTTGGCCAGTTCGATGGCCTCGTTGATCGCCACCTTGGGCGGGGTCGTGTCATCGTACAGGATCTCGAAGGAGCCCAGACGGAGGATGTTCCGGTCCACCACGGCCAGGCGGTGGATGGTCCAATTGGTCAGGCGCTTGTCGATGGCACCATCGATGGCGACCCGGTTGCTGGCAAAGCCGGCAAGGAACTTCCGGGCCTGTTCGTCGATCCGGGAATCGATGGCGTCCTCGTCGTCGGCGATCAGGTGACCGTCATCCAAAAAGCGATTGACCTCAAAGGCGTACAGCAGGCGCAAAGCCCGTTCCCGGGCCTTGGAGCGGATTTTTGCAGGAAGGGCGTCGGGGATGGCCGGCGCGGCGGGGACGACGGCAACGGTCACAGCTGCTCCAGAACCGTCAGCATTTCGATGGCCACCAGGGCGGCCTCGGCCCCCTTGTTGCCAGCCTTGCCGCCGGAGCGGGCCACCGCCTGGTCCACCGTGTCGGTGGTGAGGATGCCGTTGATCACCGGCTTGCCCGCGGCCAGACCGACGTTGGCCAGACCCTTGGCGCTTTCCCCGGCGACGTAGTCGAAATGGGGGGTTTCCCCACGGATCACCGCACACACCGCGATCACCGCATCGTGTTTGGCGACCAATTTCTGGCAGACCAGGGGCAGTTCCCAGGCGCCGGGGACGCGGACCACGGTGATGGCGGCATCGGGGACGCCGTGGCGGACCAGGACGTCCAAGGCTCCGGCCACCAGTTGCTCAACGATGGTGGAATTAAAACGGCTGGCGGCGATGGCGTAGCGCTTGCCCTGGGGGGCATTGAGGCTTCCAGCGATGACGTTGGGCATGACAGATCCTTCAAAGGTCGGGGGAGGATAGCCGCCGATCCCCGGTGGGAAGGAGGTAGCCGTGGGCTGAACGCAACAACCCGCCAGCACCTGGGGTGCTGGCGGGTTGCCGTTGGCCAACCTGTTGCATGGGATCAGGCGATGGTCATCAGGGCATGGAGATTCATCCGCCGCAGGATCATCCCCACCCGAGGTGCCACGTTCAGCAAGGTCACCGGACAACCACACAGGGCCACCAGCCGGACCAACCAGCCGATCAGCACCGAATTGGCCTGGGTGACCTGGGCCAGATCGACGTCGATGGCCACAATTCCCGGTTCATCCACCGGCAGGGGATGCTGGGCCAAGGCGGGTTGATCCGCACCATCCCGGCTCACCGTCAGGACCAAACGGTCAGCCACGCGTTCACAAAGGACGGGGCTGTCGAAGAGGAAGGCGGTGTTCATGGCGGTTTCCCCGAGTGGGGCTCCTGGGCTGGTGGCAGGATCGGCTGTTTCGGAATCCGACTTGAGGGAATTCCCGAGCTGTCTGATCGATACCAACGCAGTTCCCGTGCCAACGCCGGGAAAACCGTCCTCAGGGAGTGCTTGCCGCCGCCGGAGCAGGGGTGGGGCTCACCGCCTGGGCCGGTGCCGGTGCCGCCCCTTCAAGCATCGCCCGGCGCATCTTTTCCCGGTCCCGCTTTACCTTGTCCACATTGGTCTGGTGCTCCGGATCGTCGAACACCAGGACGCTGGGCCGGTCGGCGACCTTGGCCGCCACCGCTGCAAGATCCACAGCCATGGACTGGAGGGACGCCGCCAGCTCCTTGTTCACCATCAATTGACCCAGTAGGCCGTCCCCCTTGGCCAGGGCGCCCATGACCTGGGCGGTCTTGCCCGCGACATCCCGCAGGGAAGCGGCGGTGGCGGTGATGTCCGGACCGGTGGCGGCCAGGGTCTTGTCCAGGTTGCTGGCCAGGGTCTCCACCTGGGCGGCGGCCCCCGCGGCCCGATCAAGCACCGCGGTGCCCTTGGCGTCCAGGGTGGTCACCGCGTGGTCGATGTGCTCAATCAGCGGCCCAGTGCGCTCCTTCAAGGTCGCCGCAGTGGCCGCCAGGTCGCCGGTGATTTTGTCGAGGTTTTCCAGGACGTGGTCCAAGCGCTCGCCCTGCTTGTCCAGGCGGGCGGCGATGCTGGCGGAATGCTGACTGAGATCCGCCGCACCCTTCAGCAGGCGCTTGATGTCCGCCCGGCTGTCCGGGGCCAGCAGGTCGTTGACCCCGGCCATGATGGTCTTGGCCTGGTCTTGGACCTCGTCCATGAACCCGGGGCCAACGATGATCTGTCCGCTGCCGTCCGTGGGCACGATCCCGCCGGTGGATTTCGCCGGGGCGGCGAGGGCCAGGAAGGCGTCGCCGAACAGGCCGCTGGAACTCAGCTTGGCTTCCACGTCCTTGGGCAGGGCGATGCCCTCGGTGATCGCCAGCACGGCGCGGATCCGGCCCGGGGCCTCGACGCCGGGAGCCACGCCCTCCACCGCCACGACTTTGCCGATGGCGATGCCAGACAACGTCACCGGGGATTCCAGGCGCAGGCCACCGGCGTCATTCAGGTAGGACGTGATCTTATACCGACGCTCGATGGAGAACTTGTCGGCGGTAAGGACCATCGTGATCGTGGCGATGGCGCCGGCGAGGACGAGGACGCCCACCTTGACTTCCAGGGCGGTGATCGGGCGCATCGGTTCAGTTCCCGAACTGACGGAGGGAGCGCAGGTCCGCGCCGTGGAACACCCGGATGTCAGTGATCCCGTGGCGGAGCATCACCAGGCGCTCCATGCCCAGGCCGAAGGCGAAGCCTTGGAACCGGGTGGGATCGATGCCCCCGGCGGTCAGGACCTCCGGGTGGATCATCCCGCAACCCATGAGTTCCACCCAGCGGCTGAACCGGCTGGCGGGATCCGCCTTGGTCAGGCGGACGTCCACCTCGAACCCAGGTTCGACGAAGGGGAAGAAGCTGGGGCGCAGGCGCACCTCCACGTCGTCCCGCTTCAGCAGGGCGGTGAGCATCGTCCGAATGGTCCCCACCAGGTGGGCCACGGTGATGTCGGTATCGACCACGAAACCCTCCACCTGGGTGAAGGTATTGTCGTGGGTGGCGTCCACGGCCTCGTAACGGAACACCTTGCCCACCACCACCTTGCGGAAGGGCGGTTGAACCTTGGGGTAGACCCGGCTCTGGACCGCGCTGGTGTGGGTGCGAAGCAACTTCCCTGTCGATAACCAGAACGTGTCCTGGTGGTCCCGGGCCGGGTGGTCGGCGGGGATGTTCAGGCGGGAGAAGTTGAACTCGTCCAGCTCGATGTGGGGGCCGTCGGCGATTTCGTAGCCCATGCTGGTGAAGACTTCTTCCACCTCCCGGCTGACCTGGCTCACCGGGTGCAGGCTGCCCTGGCGGCGGGCCGGCCCTGGGAGGGTCAAGTCGATGGGGGCGTCGGCTTCCACATCCGCCAGGCGGGCCTTGGCGGCGTCGAAGGCCTCTTTCACGGCGGTCTTGGCCTGGTTCAGCAACGGGCCGAATTCCCGCTTTTCCGGCCCAGGGAGGGCGCCAAAGGCCTTGGTCAGGTCCTTTTCCCGGCCGTTGGTGCCCAGGAAGGCGATACGCGCGGTTTCCAGGGCATCCTGGGTGGTCGCCGCGGCGAACGCGGCGGTGCCTTCATCGGTCAGTGCAGCCAGATCTTCGCGGAGGCCCATATGCTTAACCCGGGGTCGTCGCGCCGGCGGGGGCGGGCGCGGTGGAAAGTGCGGAACGCGACCCGGGGCGGTGGAACTGCCGTTGGAATGCCTGCTTCACCGTGCCTCCCCGGATGCGGGGCGGCAGGATAGACCCCCCTCCCCCACGCACAACCACGCCGGACGGGGAGGCTTCCACTGAACCCCACCCTGGTCGGAGACAGCCAGGGCCTACCCCGGATCACATATAGCCATCCTTGCGCAATTCCTCCAATCCCCCTCGGCCTTCATGGTCTTGCAGCCGTCCACTCCGTTCGGCGATATTGCGCAGCTTTCCGGACACCAACTCGGCAATGACCTCGTCAATGGTCCGCGCCGTGCTCTGGATCGACGCCTGACAGGGCACACAACCCAGGCTGCGGTAGCGCTCGCCTGTACCTTGGTCGAAATACAGCGGCACCACCGGGATGTTCTCCCGTTTGATGTACTCCCAGATGTTGAGTTCGGTCCAGTCCAGCAGGGGATGGATGCGCACATGGGTGCCGGGGGCATAGTCGGTCTTGAACTGATTCCAGAACTCGGGGGGTTGGTCGGCCACGTCCCACTGATGGTGTCGCCGTAGATCGTTACTGAACAGCATCTTACAGCTATTCATTGGCGGCCCGGCACAGATCCGTACGGGCGAATTTCTCGCATACGGCTCTTCCATCAGATGCGAACGATGAGGCGTTGATTTGGGTAGGGGTGAAGGATTTTAGCCCTGGGGATGTATTGGTCGGCCAGCTTGCGCATGACCTCCCAGGTAAGTCCATTCCGAGCCTTCTGGCTTCGCCGATGCAGGGCACGTCGCCAAGCCTCGACAATACGGTCGCGGAATGAAGTGATGGCCTGGGTATTGCCCGGTACGGCATGGTAATTGAGCCAGCCTCGTACCGCCGCACCCACCCACCGGCCTTGATCGGCCATTGGGAGGGAGCGGTTGGCGAGGAGAGCCTGACCAATGCGCTGTACGCTGGCACCCAGTCTTTTGGCAATGGACTTGCGCATGACCGTGAATCCCCCGTCCGACCTACGCTGCGCGCAGTGATGCGTGAAGCCCAGGAAGTTGAAGGTCTCCGGCTTGTCCTCGCCGCGCTTGGTGCGGTTTGCCTGCGCATACCGGCCAAACTCAATGAGGCGCGTCTTGTCCGGGTGCAGCTTCAGGCTGAACTTCGCCATGCGTTCATGCAGAGCTTGCAGGAAACGCTCAGCATCCCGCCTGGACTGGAACCCAACCACGAGTCGAGTAGGCCGGGGGAATCTCACCCCCAGCCCCTCACCGAACCGAACGGGCACCTCTCAGCGCATTCGGCTCGTACGATTCAACCGCTGGTACTACCCCAATCTGCCATAGTACGAACAGATTTGGATTTTCCCGCGCAATCCTACCCAGACTATGGCAGGAATTGCGCTGATGTCCTCGAAGGTTCTTGAGCTTGTCTTGCATCCATCGCACCATGACTCGTTCAAGATAGCGGAGAGCGATCTTGACCATCGACGGGTAGAATTTCCCGTAATAGTTGAACCACCCTCTCACGCTGGGATTTACCAAGGCTGCAATATCCTCAAGCGTCTGATTACTCCGTTGTCTGGGAATTTTCCATGAACGGATCTTCTCCCTGATCTTCTTGCGCGCCTTGACGCTTATCGCCGGAAGGAAGCTTACAAACATCTTGCCCCACCGGTTCTTTGCACCCCGTGGCCGAAAAGTGTAACCGAGAAAATCGAATGATGTGTGTTCATGGTCGCCGGGTCGGTCGGCATCTTTACAATAGACGACCTTGGTCTTTACCGGATGCACTTCCAATTTGCATTCCCTGAGACGCTCTCGGATCCCAGCAAGAACCACCAATGCTCGGTCTTTGCTGGCCACGTGCACCACAGCATCATCGGCGTACCTCGCAAACTGCACGTCTGGATAAGTACGTTTTATCCATGAGTCGAATGCGTAATGCATGAACAGATTCGCCAGTAGCGGGCTGATTACACCGCCTTGTGGCGTACCTTTCGTCCGTTCTACCGTGGTTCCATCCTGATTCTGGGCTGGTGCCTTCAGCCACCGCTCCACATACAGAATAATCCATGGACTCGTCGTGTGACGACGAACTGCACGCATCACCAGGTCATGGTCCAGATTATCAAAGAAGCCCTTGATATCTAGGTCGATGACCCAGTTTTGCCGCCAGCACCGTGTGCGCGTTTTTGCCACTGCATTCAAAGCCGATCTCCCGGGGCGATAGCCGTAGGAGTCGTCATGGAACAGGGGTTCAACCAGTGGTTCCAACTGCATCTTGACCACCTGCTGCGCTACCCGGTCTCCTACCGTCGGGATGCCCAACAGCCGAGTTTTCCCATCTCCTTTCGGAATTTCCACGGTGCGCACTGGCGGTGGAAAGTAGCAACCAGAAGACATGCGGTTCCAGATCTTGTACAGGTTGCCCTGAAGATCCTTCTCGAAGTCATCCAGCGATATCTTGTCCACGCCAGCAGCTCCCTGATTAGCCTTCACCAATTCGAAGGCCTTCATCACATCCCACTTCGAGATATCATACGACTTTGCCTCAGTCATGGATTCCTCCCATTGCTGGTTGATCCACGTCTTTGGCTGACTCGCTCGCCCCCTTTGCTCCACCCGCATTACCAGGTTTCTTCGCTCCTACGAGGCGATCCGCCCCTCGGTGCCGCATCGGTACACTCAGCCTTGCGAGTTCTACTCCTTGGCTTTCTCCCTTGGCATCAGCACCGCAGGTTCCCACGTTCCATGCATGAGCCCGAACAGCGGTCATGCCACCTTTGTGCCGGTCACCATCTGGGCAGTAGACAGGTTTCCCCCAGACCGCATCCCAGGGTAACGACTGCCCCCTGGTTTCGATGACGTCTATACGCTTTCGACACTTTAAGATCGGTGGTTTAAGTCCGTTCATCTCCGCTGTCCTTATCTGATGAACTTTAGTTCACCTTTTCCTCGTCGCTCACGACCCTGGGCCTTAGCCCAGAGCCGCACGAGGTGATTTGAGATCTGGTCCTGCAACCCGAACCCGAGGGACCTACCCTCATCTCACACACAGCATGTCACTACTCAGTTGGACATAGTCCGTCCTTTCGCGCCTTCGTGGCGCACAGTCATCGGCATAGCGAACAATGATAACCTCGTTCGCCGTTTCGTGGTTTCGCCACCATTTTACCCACAGATCGAGAGCGAAATGCAGGAACACATTTGCCAGGAGCGGAGAGATCACCGCGCCCTGGGGAGTGCCCACCGTCGTCTTCGACCATTCCCCGGCCTCGCTCACCCCAGCGCGCAGCCATTTGCGCAGCAGGCGCAAGATGCGCGAGTCGGCCACGCGGTGCTCCACGAACTTCATCAGCCACTCGTGATCGATGTGGTCGAAAAACCCCTGGATATCCGCATCCACGATCCAATTCACCTTTCGCTCAGTCAGACCCACCCAGAGAGCATCCAGCGAGTTGTGCTGGCTGCGCCCTGGGCGGAATCCGTAGCTGAAGTTGGCGAAGTCCTCCTCGAAGATGGCCGATAGAATCCGGGACACCGCCTGCTGGACTATCTTATCCTCCAGACACGCGATGCCCAGCGGACGCTTACTGCCGTCCGCCTTTGGAATCCACGCCCGCTTCGAGGGCTGCGCCCGGTAGATCCCATCATGCACCCGTCGGTGCAGATCGGTCAACCGGGCTGCCAGCCCTTCCCCATACTCCGCCCACGTCACCCCATCCACTCCCGGAGAAGCCTGACGCTTGAGCGACAGGTAGGCCTCCTCCAGGGTCTCCGTGGTCACATGGTGCAAGAGTGCGGTGAACCGCATCTTCCCATCCCGTCTTGCTGCCTCTCGCACCCGCTCCAGACCGATCGACGAATATTCCGAATTCTGAGCTCCGGGTTCGGCCGACTGGTGCGGATTCTCTGCTGTCTCGGGCCTTCCCTCCCCCATCCCTCGGCCGGTAGGCCTTCGGTGGCTCAACGGTACTACGCCCTCGTCCGACTTCCCCAAGGCGTTCATGATGGCCGTTCGGGTTGGTCCCTTCGCCATCCGGCACAGATGGGCGACCCCACCTGGCACCTGGAGGATCTCCCGGTTCTCGTGACCAAAGGTTCCTGACGTGCCTCGGGTCTCAGACCGCGCCGGATCAACCTGGCGCTCGTCATGGCGCACCAAGCCGTGTTGCCTTCCCACTACAAGCACAGGGTCGACATCCGGGATGAACTTTCGCGGCTCTATATCCGGGCCCGCCAGTGCCCCTGTCAACGCTTGGGACGAGGCCTTACGACCTCGTCCCCATGACTCGGGGTCGCTGTGGGTGACTAGTCCTTCAACGTGCAGCTCTTTCATCTGCTCCTTCAGTCCGGTTTATCCCGGCGCTCGCCTGTCCTATTGATTCCATTTATTCCTTTTTCCAGACAGAGAACTAAGGGACGGTGGCGAGCAAATCACGCCTTCTTGCTATTGACCCCTCGACCGAAAGGGGCCTTCATTATAGCCAGATTACGCAGCGATCCGATCTGCGGACCCTTCTTGTTCTGGCCGGCGCCGTTTCTTGATCGCCGCTCTGGACCACAACTCCCGGTTATAATTCGTTGATCGATAAACGACTTTAACATCTGCACTATTTTTTTCTGGCTGGATGGAACCCGTTGTTAGCACGAACACGACACCTTTTAAAACCTTGTTGATATGGACCCGGAAAGTATCCGGACCTTGGCCCCATGGTTCCTATCAACGGATTTGACATTTGATCGTAGTACTGTTTGAGGGCCCTTCAATGAAATGCAAGATCATCCTTCTGATCCTGACCCTTACCGCGGTTTCGCGCTTGACGGCCTCTGATTTCGATCCGTTCTCGGAATCGAAATCGGAATACGATCGTCGCGCACAGTGGCTTCATGATGCCAAGGTCGGTGTCTTCATCCACTGGAATCCATCCAGCGTTATCGCGAAAGAAATCTCATGGTGCCGGAAAAAATATGGAGCCGAACAGTACGACCAGCTCTACAAGCGGTTCACCGCTGAACACTTCGATGCAGATGCTTGGATAAAGCTTTTTTATGGTGCGGGGATTCGGTATGCGGTCATCGTCCCAAAGCATCATGATGGCTTTTGCATGTTCGAAACAGCCACCTCCGAATATAACGTCATGCACACCCCATTTGGTCGCGATTACGTAAAAGAGATGGCGGCTGCAT
>CANIXE010000067.1 GCA_947470885.1 Planctomycetota bacterium | reverse complement strand
TCGACGTTCACCAGGTGGGTGATCCGTAGATAACGTTGGTTCAGCGCGAAAGTACGGTGTTCTCCGCGCCTCCGCGTCTCCGCGTGAAAAATCCAATGCGGCATTTAGGTTCATCCAAAGGGTGCGTCTGGAAACGCAGCAGGTGCGCTCCACTTGCGTTTTCCAGGCTGAAAACAGCTGCCCCCACGTCGAGAACGACGTGGGGGCACAGCATCACGCACTCGTGCAGGGCGATCAGCGGATGGTCAACAGGTCCTCGACCGTCACCACGCCGGAGATCTTGGTAATCCTGGCGACGATGTCCCGGTGGGTGGCTTCGTCGGCCACCGCACCGCGCAAGGTGATGGCTCCTCGGTTGGTGGTGAAGGCGACATCGCCGGTCTTGGCCCGATCGTTATCCAGGACCTTGCGGATCGCCTGGTCCGTGGAGCGTTCGTTTTCCAGGCGGTCGGCTTCCAGATCGCTGGATTTGTCCATGCGTTTCTTGCTGTCCTTGCCCAGGCCGTCCAGGCGCTTGGTGGCCTCGGCGTCGATGGCCAGCTTGTCCGCCCGGGCTTTGCGCTGGGATTCCTCCCGTTCCTTCTGGATCACCGCCAGTTCCTTGGCTTCGCTGGCGTCGATGCCCTGGCGTTTGTCCCGGTTGGTCGCTTCGTATTCGTTGCGGTCGGCGGTCAGTTTGGCGGTGGCCTCGGCCTGGTGCTGGACTGCCACGGCCCGGCGGCTGGCGGCATCCGCCTGGAGCTTGGTGGCCTCGGTGCCGTCCACCACTTTCAGCTTGGCGGCGGTATCGGCGTCGATGGCGGCCAGTTCCCGGTCTGAGGTGGCCTTGGCCGCCTTGTCCTGGGCGTCCAGGGGCTGGACCTTCCGGTCCCGCTCCAGGTCCAGCAGGCTGCGTTCGTGGAGGTTGCGGTCCTTCACCTGGCCAGCGCGGAAATCGTATTCCCGTTCCCGCTGAACCAGATCAGTGTCGATGGCGGTGGAGCGGTTGACGGCATCGGCGCGGATTTCGTCGGCGCGGATCTTCGTGTCGGTGGTCGGGTCGGGGTAGGCGGCCCGTTCGCCGAAGCAGCCGCCAAGGCTGAGGCACAAGGCCAGGGCACTGGCAGGGGCGGCCAACAGGGTGAGCGAACGGACGGGGGAAAGACGCATCGGGGAAGTTCCTGGGGTTGCGGACCGGGGTCCGTCAGTCCTCCTGGATGCATTGTCCGTGCCAAGGAAATCTGGGGTTTTCCCTGGGTAAATCCTGCGTTTTGCAGGGATTGGCCCAGGCAGCCCCGGCAACCGGCAATCGGGATCAGACCTCGATCGCCGGGCCGATAGGGAGCCAAGCTAACCTGGTCCCACCGGCCTGTTTTTTACAGGACGGTAAGGATTGCTTCCCGAATCTGTTCGACGGTGAGGCTGCTGGGAATTTCATTGGTGGATATCAAGCACGTGTAGCCTCGACCGGTGGCGGCGGGGCGCAGCAGCCAGCGACAGCCGCCGGCCTCCAGGGCATCCAATTTGGCGGCCACGGGGGTCAGGTCCGGCCAGGGTATGGAGGGGCGAATGATCGTCCTTGCCCAGGAATGGCGGGGGGCATCCAGGCCGGCGTGGAGGCCGCAGCCGAAGCGCTCGATACGCAGCTGGAAGCGGTCATCTGGAATGATCGCCCCCAGGATGTGCAGGGGCAGATCATCCGGGGCACCCACGGTGAGGAACGGATCCCAGTCGTGGCCAATCTTCCGATCCCAGGAAATGGTCGCCAGCCGGGTATCCAAGTGGATGTCGACCCGTCCGGCGTAGATTTCGGCAAAGCCGGTCCGGGCGCTGGCCACGGCGGCATCCAGACTGGCGTCGACACCGCTGAAGCGGATGATTTCGGCAAAATTGCCCACCACGTCGTCCACCACCGCCTGGGGCGTGGGTCCTTCGTGGATCTTCCGGTTCAGGGTGAGCATCAGCCGATAGGCTGGTTCACCCCGCCAGGTCTGGAAATCTCCAGTCGTTGCTGCATCCACCAGCAGGCCACCGTGGCGTCGGGCGATGTCGGGGTTGACCGCGATGGCCGCCGACAACAAACCGTCGGCGTCCAGATGGCCGAGGACCACATGGCGGAAGGGCTTCAACCACAATTCCGGCTCACCGGCGGCCCGCAGGAGCATTTCCGTGCTGGTGTCCCCCAACAAAGTGTCAGGGATGTTTGGCTCTCCCTGCCAGTGGCTGTAGATGATCTCGGCGCCGGGCACCGGACCGTCCACGGCCAGGCTGTTAGGGGGGGCGGTGGCGCCATCGGGGATGTGGAGAGCGATCATTTGCCGCGGAGTCCTTTTGCTTCTTCGGCGACGGCATCGTCACCGGTGGCCAGACGTTCGATCAGACGGGAATAATCAGCGATCTTGCCTCGGCTGAACCGGGCTTTGGCGATCACCAGTAGGGCAGGCCGGGTCAGGGGGCTGCCCTTGGGGATCCGGGACACGGCGGTTTCCGCCTCATCCGACTGGCCCAGGGCCAGGAGGGCATTGCCCAGGTGCAGGCGCACCGCATCGGACTTGAGTTCCGGCGGAAGGGTGTCCGTCAAGGCGATGATCGTCGCGGGGTCCTCATCCTTGGCCAACAGGTCCAGGACCTCATCGACCGCGGTGGAGGCCTGATCGCTGTCGATCAGGCGGACGTATTGATTCACCGCGCTGTCGATGTCGGCTTTGGTGGCCGAGGCCCGGGCCTCGTCGAGGGCCTTCTCGGCGGGCTCGCCGTGGAGGAAGCCACCCATGGGTTTGGCCAAGGTCCGGGCGGTGGAACGTTTGGATTTGGGAATGTTGGGGGCGAGGACCACCGCGGGGACGGCGGCGGCGGCGGTGGTTGATTTTTTGGCCTGGCCCGGACCGGCCTGGGGACTGATGACCACAGGTAGGGAGCCCGGTGCGGGTTCGGCCACGGTGCCTTCCGGGGGCTTGGGTGCAGGTTCCTGCAACAGGGGCGCCCCGGCGAGGACGCTGCCTTCCGGGACCACCACAGGTACTGCTTCGACAGGGAGCGGCGGGGTGATGCCGGGCACGGGAGCTGGCTTGGCCTGGACCGGCGGGGCTACGGAGGCCAACGGGAGCAGGGCGCCCACCGCGTTTTCCAGGGCCTTCGTGGCATCCACAGCACCGGGAATTTCCACCGACGCCGCCGGGCTGGTGGCCCGATTGCCGGCCTTGTCCTTGGCGACCAGGCGGACGAACACGGTGGTGGCGGCGGCCTGGCGGACCACTGGCAGGCTGGCGGCGCCGCGATCAGCCACGGTCTTGGTCGGGGTGTAGGAGGCCCCGCCGTCGGTGCTCAGTTCGATGCTGGCTTCAGCAAAGCCGGGATCCTCGGCGGCCCAGGTTACGGCGATGGCTGCGGCCGTGGCGGTCAGGGGGATGGCCGGATCCAGGATCGCGGTGAGGGTGGTGATGACCGGGGCGATGTTGTCTGCCGGCGGGGGCGGAGTCGGCTTCACCGCGGCAGCGGTGGTCGAAGGCGCCGCCAGGGCGGGAGCATCGGCGGCAAAGGCGGTGGCCCCCGCGAAGGTGCAGGCAAGGGCGGACAACACGGACGGCAGCAGGTGGGGGGCTCGCATGGGCGGATGCTAGGAGCCCATCCCCGCCCGGCTAGATCCCTTGCCGCAGCCAGCGGTGGACCCAGCATCCCGCCCATGCGCTGCACCTGCTACCGTACCGATCCCCCCACCCTGGTCGCGGCGCTTACTGATGGCGACTTGTTGGCCCGCTACCAGGCCTGGCTGGGGGAAGAGGTCAAAAGCCTCGGGGACCGCAGCCTGCTGGCCCATCTGAAACGCCTCAGCACGTATGCCAGCCGGGCCCAGGCCCATGGATTTGACCTGTTGGCCCGCAATGACTTGCAGGCGGCGGATGAGTTACTGACCGATCTATTGGCGGTGGCGACCTGGAATCGCTGGGACCTGCCCCTGGAAGAACACGGGGAACAGGATCTGCCGGTGGACGACCTGCCCCGGGGCATTCTGGGGGCGGACCAGAGCCCGGAAAACGCCCGGGTCTGGCTGCTGGATGGCACCACCATCGCCCTCGCCCGCAGCCGGGAGGCCGGCGAGGTCATCGCCGGACCGGCCGGGGGTTGATCCCGGCGGGTCAGACGCCGGGCTTCTTCGCCACCGGGCAGTGGTCGCAGCCGCAGGCGGTTTTGGACCGGGCCTTGCGCACCCAGCCCCGGATGAGCCAGGCCCCAGCCAAGGCGACAATCACGATCACCGCGAGGGTCTGGATCATGCGAGGATCCGGTAGGTGATGAGGCAGGCGATCCAGGCGAGGACATTCATTCCCCCCAACTGGAGCAGCGGCCAAGTCCAGCCGCCGGTCTCCCGGCGGACCACGGCGGTGGTGCTGATGCACTGCATCGCCAGGACGAACCAGACGAGCATGCTGGTGGCCACCGCGGTGGTCCACACCGGGCTGCCGTCGGGCTTGCGGTCCGCCAGCATCTCGGCCTGCAGGCCATCCGTGGCGTCCCCGGGATCGCCCACGGCGTAGACGATGCCCAGGGTGCTGACGAACACCTCCCGGGCGGCGAAGGCGCCCACCAGACCGATGCCCATCTTCCAGTCGAAGCCCAGGGGGGCGATGGCGGGTTCGATGAAGTGCCCCAGGTGGCCGGCGATGCTGGTTTCCAGGGCTTTGCCGGCGAGGGCCTTGTCCAGGGCGTCCTGGCGCACCTCGGCCAGTTTGTCCGCCGGGGTGTCTGCGGGGGCCTGCCAATGAGCAGTAAAGGTGGAGGTGTCCGCAGTGATGCGTTCTGCGCTGGGCTTGGGATAGGTGGTGATCGCCCAGATGACGATGGACAGGGCGAAGATCGTGGTCCCCGCCTTGGTGAGGAACGCTGAAGCGTTCTGCCAGACTTGCAGGGCGACCTGGCGGGGCTGGGGCAGTTTGTAGCTGGGGAGTTCGAGGATGAACGGGGTGCTGGCCACCCGGCCCCGGATCTTGGTCGCCAGCCAGGCGACGGCGAAGGCGGCGAAAATGCCCAGTAAATACAGGGCCAGCATGATCAGGCCCTGCTGCCAGCCCGGCAGGTGGTGGAAGAACGCGGCGATGAGCAGGGCGTACACCGGCAGGCGGGCGCTGCAGGACAGGAAGGGGGCGACCAGGATGGTGATCAGCCGCTCCCGCCGGCTGTCGATGGTCCGGGTGGCCATGATCCCGGGGATGGCGCAGGCGAAGGCGGACAGCAGGGGGATGAAGCTTTTGCCGTGGAGGCCGACTTTGCACAGCAGGCGGTCCATCAGCACCGCCGCCCGGGCCAGGTAGCCGCTGTCCTCCAGCAGTGACAGGAACAGGAACAGCAGGGCGATCTGGGGGATGAACACCACCACCCCGCCGACCCCGGCAAAGATCCCATCGTTGATCAGGCTTTTCAGGTCGCCATCGGCCATCGAGGCGGTGAGCCAATGCCCCAGGGCCGCCACCCCGCTGCTGCACGCATCCATCAACGGCGCGGCCAGGGTGAACAGGGTGATGAACAGGCTGCCCATGATCAGGGCGAAAAAGCCCAGGCCGAACACCCGGTGGAGCAGGAACCCGTCCACCCGCTCGGTGAGGTGGCTCTTGGTCCCCGAGCGGACGCTGGCGGCCATCAGGGCATCGATCCAGGCGTAGCGGCCGCCGATTTCGGAGAGGAGGGGGTCCGTGCTGGTCGAGCTGGCGGCGATGGCCTTCGCCAGGGCCTTGGGCACCCCGGCGCCGGTGGAGCCACTGTTGCCCTCCAGGGCCCGGTCCACGGCGCTGCGCAGCGCGGCCACGCCCACGCCCTTGTGGCCCACCACCGGGATCACCGGCACCCCCAGGGCGGCTTCCAGGGCCCGGTCATCCACGACGATGCCCCGGCGGGCGGCGATGTCCGACATGGTCAGGGCCACCACCAGGGGGCGGTCCAGCTCCAGCAGTTGGCTGACCAGGAACAGGCCCCGGGCCAGGGTGCTGGCATCGATTACCGCCACCACCGCATCCGGGCGCTTGGTGTCCGCCCGCTGGCCGAACAGAACCTCGGCGGCGACTTGCTCATCGGGACTAGTGGGGACCAGCGAATAAGTGCCCGGCAGGTCGATGACCTCGGCGGGGGAACCATCCCCCAGGCGGATCTGCCCGACCTTCTTTTCCACGGTGATGCCGGGATAGTTGGCCACCCGCTGGCGCAGCCCGGTGAGGGCATTGAACAGGGTCGTCTTGCCGCAATTGGGATTCCCCGCGAGGGCGATGGTCCGCAGGTCGCTCATGGTCGGATTCCGGCCACCAGATTCCCGGTGGTCAGGCCCACCAGCCGGGCCTCCGCCGAGCGCAGGCTCAGGTCATAACCCCGGAGGTTGAACACCAGGGGATCCCCCAGGGGCGCCCGGCGCACCAGGGTGAGGGGACAGCCCGGGGTCAGGCCCATTTCCAGCAGGCGACGGCGGAGACGGGGATCCCCGCCCACGGTGGCGACGGTTCCGGTGCCCCCCTTGGGCAGGTCGGCGAGGGTGTGGCTGCTGCTCATGGCTTTCTTGATAACCATTCTCAGAAGCACCACAAGGAGCAGGTTTTCAGATCTCAATGTCTATTTGTTAGGCACATGGATGCCTCTCAGAATGGACATGATAAAGGGTAGTAGCCGAGGGATTTACCGAACTAGCTGGTAGTCAATCTATTATATCTTTTAAGCCGGAGGATGGTTGGCCGCCGGCAGCGGCCCGTCGTGGCGGGGATCCTGCCCAGCCCGGTACGCCCCCGGGGTCAGGCCGGTGGCCCGGCGAAAGGCCCGACAGAAATACGAGGGATCCTGGAAGCCGGTGCGCTCCCCGGCGGCGGTCACGTCGGCCCCCCCGCGGAGGAGGGACATGGCCTCCCGCAGGCGCAGGTCCGCCAGCCAGGCCGCCGGGGTTTGGCCGGTGGCCCGGACAAACTTCCGGGAGAAATGGAACCGGCTGAGCCCCGCGGCCCGGGCCATGGCGGCGATCCCCACCCCATCCCCTAGATGGGAGCGGGCGAATTGCTGGGCCAGGGCCACCGGGTCGTCGTTGCTGGCGGTGGGGCCATCGGAGGAACTGCCATCCGCCAGGAGGGCCATCACCAGGGTCCAGGCCCGGGCGGAACCGGTGAACGGGGATTCCCAGCCCCCCGCCAGGGCTTCCCGGCAGGTGGTGGCCAGGATGCCCAGGGCCTGGCCCTGGGGGGGCAGGCGCAGCAGCGGCCCCCGGCGGTCCACCAGGTGACGGATCGCCCGGACGGCCTCCCGCCCGGTGAGGATCAGCCAGCAGAAGCGCCAGGGTTCCCCGTCCAGGCAGCCATAGCGGTGGTCGTGGGGCACTGGGACCACCAGGGTTGTTCCCGGGGTGGTGCGCTGGCGCAGGCCGCCGAATTCCAAGAAACCGCCCCCGGCCAAGGTGTGCTGGATCACCACCAGGTCTTCCCGTTCCCGATGCAGGCCATGCCACGTGTAGGCGGCGGTGGCGTGCTCTTCGACCCCGGCGCCCGCCACCTGGGCGGGCAGGGACAAGGCCGGGGCGGGATGGGCCAGACGGATGGTCCGGCCGACCTGACCTTCCAATTGGGACAGCACCAAAGTGCCATCCGCGGCACGTTCCGCCGATTTCGCCATGGTTTGTCAGGGTATGCTGCCTGCACCCCAATACCAGATAGACGCCGGAGACCTCCATGGCCACGTCCAAGAAATCAGCTTCCCAACCCCTGGTCATCGGCCTGGATTATGGCACCGATTCCGTCCGCGCCCTGGTGGTGGACGCCCGCACCGGCCAGGAGCTGGGTACCGGGGTCGCCGCCTACAAGCGCTGGGCCGCGGGGAAATACTGCACGCCGGGGGCCCAGATTTTCCGCCAGCATCCCCAGGACTACCTGGATGCCCTGGTGGTCTCGGTGAAGGCTGCCCTGGCTGCCGCCGGTCCCGGGGCCGCCGCCCGGGTCGCCGGTCTGGGTGTCGACACCACCGGATCCACCCCCGCGCCGGCGGACGCCAGCGGAAGGCCCTTGGCCCTGAGCCCGGCTTTTGCCGAGGATCCGGACGCGATGTTCGTGCTGTGGAAGGACCACTCCTCCGTGGCCATGGCCGACCGTTTCAACGAGCTGGCCCATGGCGGCCAGTTCACCGACTACACCAAGTACATCGGGGGCATCTACAGCAGCGAATGGTGGTGGGCCAAGATCGCCCACATCACCGCCAGCAACCGCAAGATCGCCAAGGCCGCCCACACCTGGATCGAGCACTGCGATTGGATTCCTGCGGAACTCTGTGGGATTACCGACGCCGCCCAGGTGGTGCGTTCCCGCTGTGCTGCCGGTCATAAGGGCTGCTGGCACCCGTCCTGGGGCGGTTACCCCGACGCCAAGTTCCTGGACGCCCTCCAGCCCGGCCTGTCTGCCATCGCGGCAAAATTGCCGAAGGATACCGCCACCAGCGACACCGCCGCCGGGACGTTGAGCCCGGCCTGGGCCAAGAAACTGGGCTTGCCTGCGGGCATCCCCGTGGCCGTGGGCGCCTTCGACGCCCACCTGGGCGCGGTGGGCGCCGGGGCGAAATCCTTCCAGCTCGCTAAGGTCATCGGCACCAGCACCTGCGACATGCTGATGTCGCCCCTGGACGCCGTGGGAGATCGCACGGTCCGCGGCATCTGTGGCCAGGTGGACGGCAGCATTATGCCCGGCGTCTTGGGTCTTGAAGCTGGCCAATCCGCCTTCGGCGACATCTACGCCTGGTACCGCCGGATCTTTCTCTGGCCGTTCACCGGAGATGCCAAGGCCCTGGCCAAGCTGGAGGCCCGGATTCTCCCCGAGCTGGAAAAAGCCGCAGCAGAATTGGAACCCGGGGCCGGCGGCCTGACCGTGCTGGATTGGCACAACGGCCGGCGGACCCCGGATGCCAATCAGCGCCTTCGGGGAGCCATCGCCGGCATCCACCTGGGCACCGACGCCCCGGCCCTGTACCGGGGCTTGATTGAATCCACCGCCTGTGGTGCCCGGGCCATCGCCGAACGCTTCGTCGCCGAAGGCGTGCCGGTGAAATCCGTGATCGCCCTGGGCGG
>CANIXE010000066.1 GCA_947470885.1 Planctomycetota bacterium | reverse complement strand
TTGGGCACGCTGGCCAGGCAGGGATTGGGTAGGACCAACAGCGTGTCGTTGAGCTGGCGCTCCAGAACTTCCCGCTGCTGATCGAGGGCGGCCACTTCGTCCCCCAGGCGACGGGCAGCTTCCTTCGCGGCGGCGACATCGCCCCCGGCCTTGGCCACCGCGGCGATTCCCTTGGACGCCTGGTTTTGTTCGGCTTTTTTGCTCTCCGCCTGGAATTTCAGGGCACGGACCTGCTCGTCGATGGCGAGCAGATCTGACGCGCTGGCGACCTGGCCGCGGTCATCCCACGCGGTCTGAAAGGCGGTGGGGTTCTGACGGAGGGCGGCGAGGTCGATCATGGCGGGGGAGGATCCTACATCAGCCCCGGAACACGGAAGGGGCTGGGGATCCGCCTTCCCGTCCGGTCGTCCGGTCGTCCTCGGACAACGAGCTTCACACCTTCTCTCTCTGCATTCCCCAAAGAGTTCCTTGGCGTCACGACGACCGGAGATTTCCATGGATTCGCGGTGATCCCGACGGGGCCTTGGCCGGGCCCACGGCGAAGGCCCCCACCGTGGTCAGAACCAGACCCAGCCAGCCCGCCACGCCCAGGGCCTCCCCCAGCACCGCCCAGGCCCCCAGGGCGGTGGCCACTGGCCCCAGCATCCCCACCACCGACACCCGGGCGGCGTCCAGCTTCTGGATCGCCAGGCCCATCAACAGGGCCGGAGCGACGGTGCCCACCAGGGCGATGGTGAGGGCCAGGGCGTGGACCGTACCATTCTGGCGGAGCAGCCCCGGGGTGTCCATCACCACGGCGTGGACCAGGGCCGACATCCCCGCCCCCAACATCGACACCGCCATCGCCCGGATGCCCCCCACCCGGGCGATGATCCCTTCCACCACGATGATGTAGCAGGCGTAGACCACGGCACTGGCACTCACCAGCAAGACGCCGGTGGTGATCATCCCGGAGTCGCCCCCCAGGTGGATCCGGTCACCCCAGGTCAGCAAGATACCGCCATAGGTCAGGGCCAGAGCCGCCACCAGTCGGACATCCACGGTGCGTTTCCCGCGGAACACCGCGACCCCCACGATGATCGTCGGATACAGGTACAGGACCACCCGTTCCAGGGCCGCATCGATGTGTTCCAGACCGCGAAAATCCAGCCACGGAGACAAGTGGTAGCCCACCACCCCCAGGGCCAGGAGGCCCAGGCGGTCCCGGCGGGCCAAAGGCCCCGGACCCCGGGCACAGGCCCAAGCGACCAGGGCGAACACCGGCAGGCAGTAGGCCATGCGCAGGCCCAGAAGGGTGGTCGCATCACCCCCGGCCCGGAAGGCGAGGCGGACGAGGACGCCCTTGCCGGCAAAGAGGATGGCCGAAGCGGCACCGGCCAGCAGACCGACCAGCACCGGGGAGAAACGCGATTCCGCATTTCCGGGGACGACAACAGAGGACACGATAGGTCCCTTCACACCAGGCAGAGTATCAAATCCCCATGCGGCCCGGCTGACGCACGGGGCCGCAAACGCACGCGGCCCGCTCGGATGAGCGGGCCGCGTGCAAGGAATATGCCGCTATGACCCGCTACCGGATAAGGTGACGAGCAAGCCAAAGCACGAATGAGGAGCGGCTGGGCATGGCGGAAATCTAGTGATTAACTGAAGAATTCAATCGTCGAAAGCCAAACCATCTGCGCCTATCGCCTTCTTTCCCTGGACCATGGGATCGGAATCGTCCATGAGTTGCAGGCGGAACTGCTCCCGGGTGCCCAAACGAAGGGTGCAGGGACCCTGATTCAGATCGATGTTCCGGGGGGCGTGAACCGGCTCGTCATTGCACCAAGTGCCGTTGGAACTGAGATCCTCCACCGAGGCCACTCCGCTGTGGATCACAAGACGGACATGTTTCCGGCTGACGGTGTTGAAATCGTGATCGTTGTCCCGAGTGCCCGGGGGGGCCTCCAGGTATTGACGGACCCGACGCAGGCTGATCGGACACGAACGGCTGCGCCCGACGATGATATCATGACCATCGTTCGGCAGCAGAAACACCTCGTCAGCCACCAAGCCAGCGGTGCCGATCAAGACAGGAATGCGTACGGCCATGCCATCTCCGTGGCGTAAGAGGAAACCGCCGGTAGTGGTATGCGGGTGGAACGCCGACACAACAACCCCGAACCAAGCGCGCAGGGCCCCGTCCCGCCCGCCGGCAATCCGCCAGAGCCACCCCGGGACTGCCGTTTCGGACCGGAACGCCGGCTCCACAGCAACCGGGACTACGGCCGGGCCTTCCACCGCCAGCAGAAGGCCGCCGGCCGCCACATCGTGGCCCTGGTCACCCCCCGAAAGGGCCGCCCGGCCCGGGTCGGGATCATGGTCCCGGCCAAGGTGGTGAAGACCGCCGTCGCCCGGCACCGGATCAAACGCTGGGTCCGGGAATGGTTCCGCACTAGCCGCCCAGCGGCCCTGGAAGGCTACGACCTGGTGATTCTCCTCCGGGGCGAACCCGGAGATTCCGTGGAGGACCACCGGCGGTTCGCCGGGGACCTCCAGGCCTTGACCCTCAAGGCCCTGACGGCCACCGCCACCCCCGGCAGCCGGGGCGGCCGGCGGAAATGATCGCCCGCCTGCTGGTCATCCCCATCCGCGCCTACAAGCGTTGGCTGTCCCCCCTGCTGCCCCAGGCCTGCCGGTTCCTGCCGACCTGCTCTGTGTACGCAGTGGAGGCCCTGGAAACCCATGGCGCGGTGAAGGGGTCCTGGCTGGCGGCCCGGCGCATCTGCCGTTGCCATCCCTGGGGTGGCCACGGGTACGACCCGGTGCCGCCGAAACACCAAATCTAACCGCCCAAATTCAGAACTGGGTTTGGCCCAGGCCAAAGTGGATGATGGCAGTGTCCTCGCCGGCCTGGGCATCCAGCAGCCAGGCGAAATCCAAGGAAATGGGCAGGGCGATGGGGAAACGCAGGCCGAACCCCGCCGCCGTGCGCATCGAACCAATCGTGATGGGATCCTGGGGACCGTAGACCGCACCGTGGTCGACAAAGGTGACCACCCGAATGCCCTCGTTAATGCCCATCACCGGGAATGACGCCTCGGCGGTGAACAGCAGGTCGCGCATGCCACCCTGGGGCACTTCGATGCCGTCGCGGTTGACCACCCGAGGAGTCAGCTTGCCGTAATTGAAGCCACGGTGATTCGGGCTATCGCCACCGCCACGGTAGCGAGCGAAGAACGGTGCCAACTCCTCGCCATCAAGCGGCTGGAGGAATTTCATCCGCCCACTCGTGCGAATGAAGGTTACACCACCGTCGTCGGTTTCATGGAGCGGGATGTAGCCGTCGCCCTTGACGATGTATTCCGCCCAGGGCCTGGTCGCCGGCAGCAGGTTACCGTTCATCGTCTGGTTGGACCGCAGTAGATAGCCGCTGGTGGGCATCAATCGGTCGTTCAGCCGGTCGTAGGTCTGGTACAGGCCGGTGCTGTTCCAGAAATACGGACCTTCTTTGACGTCGTCCGCGGCCATGGACTGGCCGATGGAATTCACCCGCCGCTCGGTGACTTCCATGTCGGTGTAGCCATAGGTCAGCCCGATCTGGAGGTCATTGCGGAAGAAATTCCGAGCGGCGCTGACATTGCCCCCAAGGCGCAGCTCGCGCCACTCAAAGGGGTAATTGTCCTGGCGGTAACCGGTGACCGACAGGGCATAGGGGCCGTCGTAGACGTGGGGATTCGACCACGTCGACGAGATCGATTTCCGGTTCTGATCGACGAAGATGTCGAGGGACAGGTCTTGATTGCCGCCCCGATAGGACCGGCCGGCGATGAGATTGAACAAGTCGAAGTTATGTTCGGCGTAGCCGATGCTGCCGAAAACGCCGGATGCGGAAGAAAAACCCAATTCAAACTTCAGGCTGCCCGTAGCCTTTTCATCGACATCCACCACCAGATCCACCTCTCCGGGGCGATCCTCGCCGCGGTCCTCGGGAAACTTGGGGGTGATCTTCAGGGGTCGGGGCTGGACGTTGCGCCCGGAGAAAATGCCGGTGCGCTCGATTTGGCGCTTGGAATCGTCCAATTCGTCATCGTTCCAGCGGTCGCCGGGATTCAGGGACATGCCCCGGCGGACGATGGCGTCCCGGGTCTTGCGGTTGCCGTGGATGTCGACCCGACCGATGTCGTAGATTCCACCCTCATCCACATGAAGGGTCAGATGGACAATATGCTTTTCGGTGTCCAGCCGCCGGTCCGTATCCATCCGGCAACGGGCGTGGCCCTGGTTGCTGATGACCCGACGACTGCGCTCGATGGCTCCCAGGGTCTTGTCCCGATTACGGCCTTTGCGTTCTTCCCGGGGATCGCCGTACAGGTCCAACTTGCGATACCAATCGCCCTCGGCCATGGCGAAGGCTTCCCGCAGCTGTTCCTGGCTGGCGGAGGCATTGCCGACGAAGGCGACGCTGCCGAGGCGATAGCGGATGCCGGGATCCACGGTGTAGATCAGCACCACCCGGTCGTTGTATTCACCATCAGGAGCGATGTCGGGGCCGTGGCGCCGACGTTCCTCCAGAGGGCGTACATAATCAAAGATTTCCCGCCGGCTGGCAATGAGCTTCGCATCCAACCAACCCAGATCCTGGAGAGCTCGGACCACGGCCTGTTCATCCAACTGGACCAGATCCGGTTGGTAGGGTTTGCCCACCCCGTTCAACAGGCCTGAGGGGAGATACGCGCTGCCGGACTCAAACGTACGCCAGCTCACCCCGTCAGGAAGACCTTCCACCACAACCTGGCCGACCAGGATTTCCTGGCCGACGTTGATCCGGTAGATCAGGGCGATGCCGCCATCCACCTCGGTGGTTTCCACCGCGACCCGGGCCCAGCGGTGGCCGTCATCTTGGAGTTTACGCTCCACGGCCCGGCGGTCATTTTCAACCAACAGGGGATTCAGGTAGGTCCCCGGCTTGGTCTCGACAATCTTGCGCAGCTTTTCTTCGTCGAAGTAGCCCAGGCTCTCGAAGATCGCCCCGGGGGTCTTGTCGTCCGCGGGGAACCACTTCCCTTCCCGCTTCACCACCTTGTCGTTGGTTTCCCAACGGACGCTGGTGATGTACGGCAGCTCCTGGAAGCGATAGACGATTTTCACCGACCGACCGTCGTCGGCGATGACCTTTTCACAGCTCGTCCTCGTGAATGGCCCCATTTTTTCAATGGCCTTCACATCATCCTGAACGGACTGCTCCAATTGACTTTGAGCATAGGACTTGCCGGCCCGGGTGCCCAGGATGAAACGCACCCGGTCGGGATGGACGTGGTTGGCGCCGATAACCTCGACAGCGCTGACTTCGAGGATCGGCTCGGCAGCGCCAAGCATGCCGAGGGTCATAAGGAGGGGTAAAGCGCGGCGCACGGGGCGGGATGCTCCCAGGGAATGGGCCGGGCACAATGCCGGATCGGCCTTTCGGCCGTCCGGCTGTCCCTTCTATCATCCGGTAGTCCGGACGACCGGATGACCGGACAACCGGACGTTAAAAACGACCGGGGGATTGCGCATCCGCCGACCGGCATTCCCATGTCGGGGTGCCACGCCCCCTCTGCCTCTTCCATAAAAACTGCCTCGACGGCAGCGGCGCCGCCGCGGTCGTCGCCCGGCGCTTCCCGAACATGGAATTTCTGCCCGTTCAGTACGGCGCCCCGCCCCCCACCGTCGAAGGCCGGGACGTCTACCTGGTGGATTTCGGCTATTCCCTGGAGGGCATGCGCCGGCTCAAGGCCCAGGCCAACTCCCTGGTCTGGATTGACCACCACGGCAGCCAGGAGGACATCTGGAAGTCCCTGGGCTGGGGCGTGTTCGATACCCGCGAATGCGGCACCAGCCTGACCTGGCGGACCCTGTTCCCCGGGGAGCCGGAACCGCCGGTGGTGGCCTACATCCGGGACAAAGACCTGTGGCAATGGCGCCTGCCGGACAGCCGGGCGGTCTGCGCCGGCCTGGCGGAAACCTTCGCCAACAGCAAATTCCAGGGCCTGTTGGAGGCCGATCTCGTGGCGATGGCGGAACGGGGCCGGCCAATCCTTGCCGCCCGGCAATTACGGATCGAAGCCGCCGCCCGCACCGGGGTGGCGATCCGGGACGCCTTCGGGATCCCGGGGATGACCGCCCTGGCGGTGCCCACCACCCAGGATCAGAACGAACTGGGCGAACACATCTGCCGTCCCCTGGCGGAGGGCGGCCTGGGTTACGACGTGGCGGTGATGTACTACCGCAAAAGCGGCACCACCCACTGGGTCCACAGCCTGCGCTCCAGGGAAGGCGTGATCGCCGGCGGCGCGCCGGTGGATTGCGGGGCAATTGCTGCCCGCAACGGCGGCGGCGGACATCCCACCAGCGGCTGTTTTTTGTCGCCGACGCCCCTGGTCCCACCCAGCTTGTCCCCTGCCAACCCGTCCTAGCATGCCCCGCCACATGTCGACTTTCTCCGCCCGCGACCTCGCGATCCATTGTTCCCGCCTCTGTGACCAGAAGGGAGGTTCCGTGGTCCGCCTGCTGCAACTGCCCGCCGGGCACGCCTCCTTCGATTACGTCGTCCTGGTGTCCGCCGGTTCCGACCGCCTGACCAACGCCCTGGTGGAGGAGGTCTGGCACTTCTGCAAGCGCCACAACGTGCCCCGGCTGCCCGTCGAAGGCGAATCCGGCTGGATGCTCATCGACTGCTATGACGTGATCGTTCATGCCCAGTCCGAAGAAAAACGTGCCTATTACGAACTGGACACCCTCTGGCCCCTAGCCCGAGAAATCGCCTGGGAAAAGGAAGCCAAGAAGCTGGGCGATCCGGACAAGGCCCCCAAAGCTGAAGACGCCCCCAAGGCCCCGAAGCGCCGCACGGCAGTGAAACGCTCCAGGCAGGTGGACGCCGACGAGAACACCCTGGATGCCGCTGCCGTCGCCGCCGCCGAAGCCGCCCGCCCGGAAGTCCAACGTACCCGCCGGCCCGCTGGTCGCTCGGGGGATGTCCGCTCCGCCGCACCCCGGCCGCGCAAGCCCCGGGCCGACGGCGATGACGCTGCACCCCGGCGCGCCCCAGCCCGCGGCGCGAAAAGCACGGCGGCTCGCGGTGCAAAGACCGCCGAAGGCAAGAGCCCTGCCGCCCCCAAGCGCACGATCCGGCGCAAGACCTCGGGGGATTGAGTGTTCAAGGCCATTGGCCGGTTCTTTGCCAAAGTCGCTGACGGGCTCGCCAAGACCCGGGCGGTGATCGGCGGTGCCCTGCGTACCCTGATCGGCAAGGGACGGACCATCGATCGGGCGTTCCTCGATCAGCTGGAAGAGACCCTCCTGGCCGCAGACATCGGCGTGACCAAGACCGAGGCGATTCTCGCCGAGATCCAAACCCGGTTCAAACAGGGTGAAGCCGCCGACGGCGCCGCCCTGCTGACATTGATCAAGGCCAGCCTGCGCACCGAACTGTCCCCCGGCGAGGACGACTTGCCCCTGGTCACTCCGGGTCCCACCGTGGTTCTGATCGTCGGCGTCAACGGCGCCGGCAAGACCACCACCATCGCCAAGCTGGCGAAACGCTGGAAGGACCAGGGCAAGAAGGTACTGATCGCCGCCGGTGACACCTACCGGGCCGCCGCCATCGAACAGCTGACGATCTGGGCCGGACGGGTGGGCGTGGACATCATTAAGAGCCAGGCCGGGGGCGATGCCGCCGCGGTGGCTTTCGATGCCGTGGCCGCGGCCCAGGCCCGGGGCTCAGACATCGTGCTGATCGATACCGCCGGTCGCCTACACAACAAAGAGCACCTGATGCGCGAGCTGGAGAAGCTCAATCGGGTGATCCAGAAGCGCATTCCCGCCGCACCCCACCATGTGCTGCTGGTCCTGGATGGCACCGCCGGCCAAAACGCGGTGCAGCAGGCCAAGGCCTTCAAGGACAGCATGGGCGTCACCGGCTTGGTTCTGACCAAGCTGGATGGCACCGCCAAGGGCGGGGCGATCCTGACCATCCGCAGGGAGCTTGGCCTGCCGGTCCGCTACATCGGCGTCGGTGAAGGCATGGACGATCTCCAGCCCTTCGACCCGGACGCCTTCATCGAAGCGATCTTCGGCAGCTGACATGGTGCGCTGACGGGCAACCGGATTGCCTTCACCAGGGGCGTCCAGAGCATCGCCCGCCCTGGAGGCGCTATGCAACGCACGGCAATTGGACTGATCGGCTGGGGGACTGTGGGTGGCGGGGTGGTGGACATCCTCGCCCGGGACCGGGCCCTCATCGCTGAGCGCACTGGCCTGGACCTCCACATCAAAGCCGTGGTCACCCGCAGCCCGGGCCGAATCCGCGACCAACTCCTGCCCGGGGTGAAGATTGGCACTGACATCGCTCTGATCACCGGGGACCCCGAGATCCAGGTCGTCATCCACGCCGTGGGTGGAACCACCGAAGCCAAAACCCTGGCCGAGGCCTGCATCGCCGCCGGCAAACAGGTAGTCACCGCCAACAAGGCCCTGATCGCCCTCCACGGCGACGACCTGTTCGCCAAAGCCGCCCAGCATCGGGTGGGCATCGCCTTCGAAGCCGCCGTGGCCGGGGGTATCCCGGTGATCGCCGCCCTCCGGGACGGCCTGGTGGCCAACCGGATCGAAGCCATCTGCGGGATCCTGAACGGCACCTGCAACTTCATTTTGACCATGATGGAAGCCGAGGGCTGGGGCTACGACCAGGCCCTCAAGGAAGCCCAGCGCCTAGGCTACGCCGAGGCTGACCCCACCCTGGACGTGGATGGCACCGACACCGCCCACAAGCTGGCCATCCTCGCCCGGATCGCCTTCAATGGTCGGATCCCCCTCGCCGCCCTCCACGTCGAAGGCATCCAAGATCTCTCCGCCCGGGACATCGCCTCGGCCCGGACCATGGGCGCCAAGATCAAGCTGCTGGCGGTGGCCCGCAGCCGCCCCGAAGGCCTGGAACTGCGCGTGGCCCCCACCCTGGTCCCAATGGACCATCCCCTGGCGGCGGTCAGCCGGAATGCCAACGGGGTGGCCATCCAAAGCAGCGCTGCCGGTCCCACCCTGCTCACTGGCCTGGGGGCTGGAG
>CANIXE010000065.1 GCA_947470885.1 Planctomycetota bacterium | reverse complement strand
TGTCGTCGGAAACCATGTCGATATTGGTGTAGCGTACGGCGGGTTCCAAGGCCATGCCGCCGTCGATCTTGAAGGCGTACCCAGCCTGGACGAGCCAGATTTTTGCTGGGGTATCGACATTGGCGGATCCGCTGTCAAAAGTTTTGGCTTTCCGCTGGGTGCGGTATTCGCCCAGAGCAGTCAGGCCGTCATTGTGGACCAGCAGTTCAATCCCGAAGGCGGTGGTGTTTTCCGAAGCGAACGAGCCAGCAGATCCGGTCCGATCAGCCCGGTTGGTACCTGCATCCAGGCTCAGGGCGATGCCCTGACCGTCAGCGCCGGCAAAGGATTCCTGCCATTTGCCGATGTTCCAGCTGCCTTTGGGACCGGTGATTTCGATCCGGCCGGTGTAGGCCATGCCTTCGCCGTCGTCCTGGGTGTTGGCACCGGTGCTGTCCCCGGTGTTGTTCTGGACGTCCAGGCCCAGGTTGATCATGTCCGAGTTCAGGCGGTAGCCGGCGCCGACACCCACCGGGGCGAGCAGGGCGGCGGTGGCCCGGTTGGTGGCGAACTGCATGAGGATCGGCCGGTTGTTGGCAAAATTGAACCACGAGAGCTGCTTGCCCAGGGTGATCGTGTGCTTGATGCCGTCGATCATGAATTCCTTGCCGGCATATCCTTCGAACAGCCCGACAGAGGTGGTGCTGAGGTTGGCACCAGAGGTGGCATCTTTTCCAGTGGAATCCTTGCCCCAATTGTCGGCCTGGAGGGTGGCGACGAAGATCGCCCCCTTGGCGGTGCCGCGGATGTAGGGGCGGAATCGCTTCAGGTAGATGTCGGCGGTGTCCGGGGCGACGGACGCGCCGTCATTGATGGAATAGCTGTTGCCATTGCTGTCGTGGGCCCGAGCCACATCGACCCGGGCCTGGCTGAAAAGACCGACCGTGACCTTGGCATCGCCGTCGGCGATGTCGACGGCGGATAGGACGCTCGGGATTGCGGTGAGCAGGGTAAGGAGAGCGGGGGCGATTCGCACGGAGGAGACTCCAGAGAGGTGATCCCGCAGTGGGGATCGGGATGGAGTGTGGACTATGAAGATTCCGTGTGAGTTTGCAAAAGGTTCAGTGAGTGACAGACCGCATAGGGGCTTCCACCGGGGCATGGACCACGGGATGTTGAAGTGCGCTGCATTTCTGGTGTATTCACCCATTAAACTACTGGGTAAATACCATTAGGCGGGATGGTTTCTTTGAAAGGCTGGGTCATTTTTGCGCAAGTCGTAGGATTGCCGTCCAGTCCGGGTCCGACGTCGTTGATCGTGGTCAACGAAAACCCCCACCGGGGGCCGGTGGGGGCAGATTCACGCCATTAAAGGTGCCCTACTGGATCAGACCCGGCTGTTCCGTTTCCGCTCGTTCTCGGTCAGGTAGTACTTGCGGATGCGGATGGATTTCGGAGTGACTTCCACCAGTTCGTCCGCCTTGATGTACTCCAGGGCTTCTTCCAGGGAGTGCTTGTGGGGCGGGGTGATGCGGATGGCCTCATCGGCGCCCGAAGAGCGCACGTTGGTGAGCTTCTTTTCCTTGCTTAGGTTCACCGCCATGTCGGTGTCCTTGGCGTTTTCGCCGACGACCTGGCCCTCGTACAGGGGCTCGCCGACGTTGACGAAGAACTTGCCGCGTTCCTGGAGGAGGAACAGGGCATAGGCGATGACATCGCCGTTCACCGAGCTGATGATCGCGCCGTTCACCCGCTTCTCGATATCGCCCCGGTAGGGACCGTATTCGAGGAACATGGTGTTGAGGATGGCCTCGCCCTGGGTGGCCGAGAGCATCGCATTGCGCAGGCCCAGGAGGCCCCGGGAGGGGATCGAGAATTCCAAGTGCTGGAAATTGCCCTTGGCCTCCATCACCATCAGCTCGGCCCGGCGGGTGAGCATCAGGTTCATCACCTTGCTGGAATGGCTCTCGGGCACGTCGATGACCGCCAGCTCGATGGGTTCCAGACGGTTGCCGGCTTCATCGGTTTTGTAGATCACCCGGGGCGGGCCGACCTGCAGTTCCGAGCCTTCCCGGCGCATGCTTTCGATCAGCACCGACAGATGCAGCACGCCGCGGCCGGCGACTTCGAACACGTCGGGCTGCTCGGTATCGGCCCAGCGCATTGCCACGTTCTTCTGGCCTTCGCGATCCAGGCGGTTGCGCAGGTCGCGGCTTTGCAGCGGCTTGCCCTCCTGGCCCGTGAGGGGGCTGGTGTTGACGCCGAAGGTCATCTTGATGGTCGGCTCGTCGATGGGGATCGGCGGCAGGGGCAGGGGGAATTCAGGCTCGCACAGGGTGTCGCTGATGTTGACCTGCTCCAAGCCGGTGACGATCACGATGTCGCCGGCCTTGGCTTCTTTGATCTCGGCCTTGCCCATGCCGGAGAACCGCTGGAGCTGGAGCACCCGGGCCCGGTGGGGCACGCCGTTGGGGCCGCTGACCACGACGACGCTCTGGCCGGCGGTGATCTTGCCCGCGTGGAGGCGGCCGATGCCCATGCGCCCGACGAAGTCATTGTGGTCGATGTTGGAGATCTGGAGCTGCAGCGGGGCGTTGGGCTTGATGGGCGGACCCGGGATGTCGCTGACCACCAGGTCGAACAGGGGCTTCAGGTTGCCGTCGCCGCTGACCAATTTGGCCCGGCCGGCTTCCAGGCTCAGTTCCATGAAGCCCTGGCGGCCGGAGCCGAAGACCACGGGGAAATCAAGCTGCCAGTCCTCAGCGCCCAGTTCCACCATCAGGTCGAAGATCTTGTCGGCGACGATTTCCGGCTCGCAGTTCGGCTTGTCGATCTTGTTCACCACCAGGATGACCTTCAGGCCGTTCTGGAGGGCTTTGCGGAGCACGAACCGGGTCTGGGGCAGGCAGCCTTCGAAGGCGTCCACCAGCACCAGGGCGCCGTCGGCCATGCGCAGGACGCGTTCGACCTCGCCGCCGAAGTCGGCGTGGCCCGGGGTGTCGACGATGTTGATCCGGATGTCGCCGTACTGCACGGCGCAGTTCTTGGCGAGGATGGTGATGCCGCGCTCACGTTCCTGATCGTTGGAATCCATCGCGCAGTCTTCGACGATCTGCTTGGCGTGGAACGCGCCGCCCTGCTTCAGCAGGGCGTCCACCAGGGTGGTCTTGCCGTGGTCAACGTGGGCGATGATGGCGATATTGCGGACGTCATTGCGACGTTCGACCTGGACGGGCGGCTGGGCGGACATAGATGAACCGGGGCGTGGTGAGGAAAAACCGTGGAGAATGCGAAATTAAAGGGGCAGTGGGACGTTCAGCCAACGACGGAGGCCGAAGGTCTGCCCACGAAGGGCGCGGGATGCTAGTGGCCTTTCCCGATAAGGAAAGCTCACCGATCGCCCGGCGTCCCCAGTGCGGGGTCCGCCCAGACGGGGTCGGCTTGACCGCCCCTCCGGGGAACCCACCGTCCCTGGGCCTTCGCCCACCGTCCATCCGCCAGCCAGGAATCGTCCATGCCTTCTAACCGCGCCCCGATCCGGTCCCGCGCCCTCTGCGCCCCGACCCTCCTTTTGGTGGCCTGGTTGGGGGCCTCCTGTACCTGGACCGCTGAGCCGCCCGCCCCCCAGGTGCCGGGGGTCGAAATCGCGGCGTTGACCGTCGAACAGCTCCAGGAGCGCCTGCCCCGCTTGCCGTCGGTGGTCCTCCGGGAAGGCAAGCTGTGGTGGGATGATGGCAAGGGTGCCGCCGTGGAGTTCGCCCTGGTGGATCCCGCTGCCGGCAATCCGGTGCTGGAAACCGCCAGCGGCCGCCTGGCGGTGGACCGCAAGCTGGTGGCGGATGCCCGGACCGAGGCCATCGCCCTGGTTCCCGGGTTGGCGGCGGCTGCCAAGGGGGCGGCGGTGCCCCTGGACAGCCTGCTCCTGCGGGAGGGCATCATCACCGGTCTGCACCTGCGTTCTGACAACATCCTGGTTCTCCCGGAAGGGGTTTTACGCAAAGCGGACGTACCCGCCCAGGATCGGGCCGGGGACCGGGATGCCGTGGGCGCGGTGATCACCCGCCTGACCGCCGCCCTGGATGGGACCAAACTGGATGACCTGGGCCGGAAGACGGTCATCGATGTCCTCCAGCGCCTGAATGCCGAGGATGGCCGGGTGGAGGCCGACGAGGTCGCTCCGTCCTTTGCCCGTCGGGTCATCCGCTTTGGCTGGCTCGAACATTTCGCCGCTGGGGTGCCGGCGGCCAAGGATTTGCTCGCATCCATCAACGCCGCCGAGTCATTCCGCCCGGCGACCCTGTTCGCCGGCACCACCCCGGAGGGCAAGCCCATCCGTCTGGTGGAAGTCAAGGACGCCTACAATCGGGGCGGTTGGATGCTCAGCACGCCGACCTTGGTGCGCTACACCCGGCCCCATCCCGAGCCCATGAGCCATTGGGGTTCGTCCAAGCTGTCCCTGGTGGTGGAATTGCCCGCCGGCTCGGATCCCACCAAGGTGGGCATTCGGCCCCGGGCGGCGAAAGTCCTCCGGGCCGGGCAGACCGTGGCCTCGTGGTCTGCCACCGGGGGGTTCTCCGTGGACGAGCCCGCCTGGCGGGAGGTCGTCCCCGGCCGGGGCCACAAGGGAGTCGACCGCAATGCGGTGAACGGTTTTGTGCCCCCCCACATCGCGGTGGTGGATCTGGACGGTGATGCCGTGGGTTTGCTCACCGCCCAGGGCTGGCTGGCCGCGCCAAATGGCGAGACCAAGGACAGCGAGCGTTTTCTGAAAGAGGCCGCCGAACAGCTGCGGGATCCTTCCGGACGGGTCCCCGATGCGGCCTACATCGACCTGGTGGGGGAACATTTGTTCGCCTACGTTTATGACAGCCCAGACAGCCGGTTTCCCCTGCTGATTGGCAACAAGAACGTCAAGGGCGACATCCATCAAACCAGTCAGCAGACCCTGGGGACCGCCGCCGGTGGGATCGTCCGGGGCGACTGCGACGATGCCGCCGAGCTGTTCTGGGAGATCGCCCAGCGCCAGGGCCGCAATCCCATCGTGCTGTCCCTGCCCCGGCATGCCGCCGCCGCCTGGGCGGAAAAGCGGGACGAGGGCAAGTGGCACGTCTACGTGCTCCAGACCGGCCCGGCCTTGGAATTCACCCATGAACTGCTGCCCAAGGCCCTGGAGCTGGCCTACAAGGCCTTCGACGAAAGTGACGCCTTTGACCCCAACGGACTTGGCCTGCTTCTGCGGTTTTCCGGCGAGAATACCCGCTCATCCTGGCGCCTGTCCTACCGGATCTTCGCCGAGCCGGACTACGCCCGGACGATGATCGATGTCCAGCGGGACTGGCATTTCCAGACGTACCAGCGGGGCATCAACACGATGAAGGAGATGATCGCCAAGGGCGATCTGGACACCGCCAACTACCGGGAACTGTCCGGTCTCTACAGCTTCACTGGCCAGTACGACCTGGCCGCCGAGTACCACCGCAAGGCCATCGACGCCACTCCGGAGCCGGAGAGCCGGTTCTACATGCAGATCGAACTTCTCGGACACCTGTTCGATGCCGGCAAGGTGGCAGAGGCCCGGGCCTTGGCCAATGAGCTGATCGACAAGGATCTGCCCGCCCTCCGACCCAAGCTGGGTGGGGCCATCTGGCAGGCGGGGATCCAACTCACCGGCGTTCTCAGCCGTCATGATTCCGCCGACCTGGCGGAACGGATTGTCGAAACCACCCTGCTGGACAAGCCCACCGACAAGATGGACAGCCTGGCGACCCAGATCGCCAACCTGGCGGCCTACGCCCGCAGTCCGAAGTTCGACGAATCCCGCTGGGAGAACGACCCGAAGATTGCCCAGTTCAAGCGCTTGTCCGGTGAATACGCCGGCACGGTGATCGGCTTGGTCAAGGAAGCCGGCGTCGCCCGCTTGACTGCTTCGCCGGTGTTGCAGGAGACCGCCGCCGGAGCCCAGCTGTGGCTGGATGCCATCGCCTTCAAAGACGTGGATGAAACCGCGGAATCCTCGTTCAAGTACGTGTCCACCGCCCGCTGGTACGAGGCCCTCCTGGGCAGCGAAGCGTTCTCGGCGATGGTCGAGGCGGCACCTCTGCCGGCGCCGGACAAGGATACCAAGAAGGATCATGCCAAGCGCATCGGCGGGGTCGCCCAGCTGTCCCTGGATTTGCCGTGGATCCGGGGCTGTTCGCCCTACTGGGTATCCCGGATCCAGGAACTATTTAGCAAGGAGGCCAAAACCCTGGACAAAGCCCTGGTGGCCCGCCTGGCAGTGAAACTGGAGGAGGCCCGGGCCAATGAGCTGAAGCTGGGCATCGAAAGCCCGGCCCTGGACCACAGCTACCACCTGGGCCGGCTGGTGGCCGCCCTGGTGGCCCAGGATGTGAAGACCATTCGGGAACGCCTGCGCCTGGTCGCCGACAAGAACGACAAGCGCCTGCGGGATGACACCGCCCAGTGGCTGGGGGACAGCGCCCGCTTCCTGCCCATCGACTGGTACACCCAGGTACTGTCCGTCTGGAAGCAGGAACTGAACTACAAGCCCAAGTGGTATTGGATCGCCTGGCGCGCAGCCTTGAACGGCGGCACCCAGCAGGCCCTGTTGACGGCCAAGCTGGCCGCCGACGAGTTCAAGGACGACCCGGCCTTCACCGAGGAGTACGACTTCATGCGCAAGCTCTACGAACCGGCGGTGAAGGCTCCGTCCGCCGTCGCCCCGGCGCCAGTTCTGCCGGTGGCCCCAGCCCCCCGCTGACGGCGGAGCCACCGGGCCACCAGCAGGGCATCCACCACCACGCAGCCCCCGGCCACCACAGCCCAAAGCCAGGTGGGAAACAGCAGGTGGCCCCGGCCGCCGCCGTGGGTGGTGCGGAGCCAGCATTCGTGGAGCGTGCCGACCCTTCCCTCGGGGGCGGCCAAGGTCAGGGTCCACTGCCGGTCGAAACCGACGATCCCTCCGGCTTGGTCCACCAGTTCCAGGCGGTCGGTAGTGCCCCGGAGGGTGACCTCGGGATGGTAGACATAGCCGAACAGGCGCAGGTCCACCTCTAGGGCGGTGGCGGATCCGCTGCCAGCCAGCAGCAGGCCAGCGAGCAGGGGCATCAAGCCGTGACTGGGGAAGGATCCCATGGGTCCAGCATGGTGGACGGGGCATCCGCCCCAGCCCGGGAATCGCTCAGGCCTTGGCCTTGGCGAACCAGGCCCGCATGGCGGCTTCGTCCGTCACCACGGCAAAAAAGTCGAACATTCCGATCATCTTGATCATGGTCAGGATCCGGGGATTGACCCCATACAAGACGACTTTCGGGCAGCCGCATTCCTCGGCGGTCTTTTGCCAGAAAACCAGGAAGGCCAGGATCACGCTGGGCAGGGTAGCGCAGGTGGTGAGATCCACCGCCGCCCGGGCCGGGCGAAGTTCTTTGAACAAGACGGTCACGGCATCAGTGAAGGTCTCGGGCAGGGTGTCCGAGGCGCTGCCTGAGACCTTCAGCCTGAGGCAGTTGTCCTCCAGCTCATGGCGCAGGGTCAGGTTGGTGCCAAGGCCAGCACTCCGGTAGGTGGCCTTCTGGAGCAGGGGTAGGATGTCGGCGGGGGCGCTCATTCCTGAATGATGACCCATAAATTCCGTAAGCGCAAGACATGGCGGTGGATTTATGCATCCCCAGCACCACCGACCTTGACCCACGCTTGCCAATGGGGGGTCCTCTTTATACCCCGACCGCCCTGAAAAACCGGGCGGAGGATCCCATGGGTTTCAAAGTCTGCATCGTCGGCGCCACCGGTGCCGTTGGCGTCGAGTTCATGCAGGTGCTCGAACGTCGCAACTTCCCCGTCGACCAGCTGCTGCTGCTGGCCAGCAAGCGCAGCGCTGGGACCAAACTGACCTTCAAAGGCCAGCCCCATGTGGTCCAGGAACTGACCAAGGATTCCTTCAAGGGCATGGACCTGGCCCTGTTCAGCGCCGGCAGCGGGATTTCCAAGGATTACCGCCAGGCCTGCGTCGAGGCGGGCTGCCTGATGGTGGACAATTCCAGCGCCTTCCGTATGGAGGACGGGGTGCCCCTGGTGGTCCCCGAGATCAACCCCCAGGAGGCCGCCAAGGCGCTCCAGCGCAATGGCGGCAAGGGCGTGATCGCCAACCCCAACTGCACCACGATCATCGCCTTGATGGCCCTGGCGCCTTTGCACCGTGAAGCCGGGATCAAGCGCCTGGTCGCCGCCACCTACCAAGCGGCTTCTGGCGCCGGCCACGCGGCCATGGTCGAGCTGGAAGAAAGCACCAAGGCCTACCTGGCGGGCCAGAGCTACACCCCCAAGGTCCTGCCCCATCCCTACGCGTTCAACCTGTTCCCCCACAACTCGCCGATGACCGCCAACGGGTACTGCGAGGAGGAGATCAAGCTCGCCAAGGAAAGCCGCAAAATTCTCGCCGACAACAGCCCGGCCATCACCGGCACCTGCGTCCGCGTGCCCGTGCTGCGGACCCACGCGGAAGCCTTGAACGTCGAGTTCCACAAGCCGTTGTCAGTGGCCCGGGCCTATGAGATCCTGGGCAAGACCGTGGGCGTCACCGTCCTGGAAGACCGGGCCAAGAACCGCTGGGCCATGCCCATCGACGTTGCGGGTCATGACGATGTCTACGTCGGCCGGATCCGCGAGGATCTGAGCCAGGCCAACACCCTGGATGTGTGGGTGGTGGGGGACCAGTTGCTGAAGGGGGCTGCTCTGAACGCCGTCCAGTGCGCGGAAGTCGCCCTCGTCGGAAAACTGGCCCCGAACGCCAACCGCTAACTGAAAAGACGCAGCTGCACCCCATCTGCTCGCTGCAAAGCGCAGCTGCACCCCATCTGCTTGCTGAAAAGCGCAGCTGCACCCCATCTGCGGCGTTGCCCAAGGCTTGAAATGGCGCTGCCATTCCTGCGCCTTGGGCGCCTTGCATCTGGGGCGCATCTGCGCTTTTCAGGGCACAGGGTGGGCGGTGGAATAGTGGAGAGGGACAACTGGCGTTGAACGGCTGGCTATGAATTGCTGGCTATGAATTGCTGGCCACGATGATGGGTGATGAACGGGAGGTCCCGATGACATCACCCTGGCGTATCTTGGGG
>CANIXE010000064.1 GCA_947470885.1 Planctomycetota bacterium | reverse complement strand
GGTGGAACGTCTGAAATTGGAGGAAACAACAGCCATCACCCTGGTATTGTTCCCAGCACTGGGGGCGATTCTCGGTAATCTGGTGAGTCATCTCATGGTCCGCCGCCGCTGGGTAGTGACGGCTTTTGTCCTCATGGGGATCATCATCGCCAGTTTCCCCCTGATCGTGGTCGGTTATTGGACTGCTGCCATTTTTGCCCTGGTGGTGGGTGGATTATTCGCTGCCGGCTCGAACGTGGTGGATGCTCGGTTTCTTAAAAAAGCGGCAGAAGAAGGCGAGGCCGGTCGGGGTTCGACGATGATGAGCCTGACCCATAGCCTGTTCATTTTTATTGTCGGCACTGGTTTGGCCATCGCCCTGTTGCTGGGGGCCATCACGTCGATCCAACAATTCGGATTCCTGGCGGGCATCGCGATAGTGACCGCAGGGGTGGCGGGATTCATCAAGCTGGGTGACTGAACCGGGGGATTGGACCCTGGGTGGGGTGTCGAGGATCAAGTTTACAAAAATAAGGACAGCTGTCCGCCTACCGGACGGTGATCCTGATGCTCGGGTGGGATGACTATCAGTTCCTGGTCGAGTCCTTCAACAGGGCATCGAATCGGGCATTGGTGACGGAGTATTCAGGTTCTTCCGGGAATGCAGTGGGAATCACGACAATTTCGAGTTTTGCAACGACCACTAACAGATAGAAAACTCCAAGTCTGAAGTTTCTGCGGAAGTTTCCCGGCATTGCGGCTGACTGGTGGCCAGAAAGTACCCGGTTTTTCGGAACTCTGGGATTTCGCTCCTGATCGCCCTCAGCGGCTGAGATCAGGGGATCTCAGGGGCGGGGGCAGGAACGGGTTTCACGGGTGCGGCCACCGGGGCTTGGACTGGTTTGTCCTGAGCCGGATTCGCCGCCGGGGGCGCCTCAGCGGGTTTCCCCGCCAGGGCGGCCTCGATCCGCAATCCGGTATCGGCGTTTGACCACAGGGCGTCCGCCACCAGCCGGCCCTGGGCGTTCACCAAGAATAACCGGGGCAGGGCCGCGACCCGCCATGCATCATCGAGTTCGCCATCCCAGCCCAGGCCGTCCGCCACCACCGGCACGGTCAGGTGCTGTTTGGCGATCCATGCGGGGAGGTCGGGCAGGGTGTCTGAACCATCCAGGGCCACCACCACGCCCTGGAGTTCAGGATGCTTGGTCAGGGCGGCCTGGAGAACGGCGGGCACCGCCTGGCTGGGCTTGTCCCAGCTGGCGATGAAGGCCACCAGCACCGGGGCGTTGCGCCGGGTGGTCAGGTCGAAGACGCCCTTGGCTGGATCCACCCGGGGGCCCACCAGGGCGGGGGCCGGGGGCAGCTGCCCGGTGGTGGTGATCGGGGCCGCCGGGTCGTCGGCATGGGTGGCCAGCCAGGCGGCGGATTCCGCCGGCTTGGCGCCCTGGTCTTCCATCACGGTCATCCGCAGGGTGTAGAGGGGGGATCGTTCCCCCGGTTCCACAGCCTTGAGCAGGGCTAGGGCCTGATCGAGATCTTCCAGGGCCGCGGGCTGGTCGGCCCGGCTGAGGGCCCGGGCGGTCAACGCCCGCGCTTGGACCGTCAGGCCCACGGGGCCCAGTTTGCCCAGGCGTTCCACCACATCGCTCCGTTCGGCGGCAGGCCGGGCCTGCCAGGCGGCGATCCAGGTGAGGGCCGCCCGGTCCCGTTCGCCGGCGGGGGTGGTGGGATCCCCCAGGAGCAATTCCGCGGCAGCAGTGGATTTCGCCGGATCTCCCGCATCCAGCCAGGCCTCAGCCAGGAGTTGGCTCAAGCGCCGGCGGGTGGGGGCGTCGAAGCCGTCAGGTTTCAGTGCCGCCAGGGCGGGAGCCCGGGCCGCCGGATCCGCCAGGGCCTCCGGGGGCAGCTTGGCCAGGAGTTCGTCGGCGGCGCCGGCGCCCGTGGCTAGGGCGAGGAGGCTGAGCAGCATTGGGGTGAACGGAGTCCCCAAACATTTCTGAAATATCTGCGCCGGGCATAGGACACCGAAGCGCGAACTGCCCACGGGGAGTGCCGAGCGCCAGCTAGGCTTCGAGAATTTTCCCATCGAGGTATCCGCGCGATTGGGCACAGATGGCTCAACCGATGCCGAGCTGGCGCTCGGCGCTCCCAGTACGGTCGCCGCTGTACCGAGGTATTGGTCGGTTGCTGACGGCACTGATGCGAGCCGAGCTGGTGCTCGGCGCTTCGTAAGGCACCCCACCTTTGCGCTCCGCGTCATTTAGCCGGCCTTGATCAGGGCAAGCACATCGTCATGGAGCCGTCCCTGGCCGGTGGTGACCACCGCATTGCCCGAGCGCAGGTCGCTGCCGCCCTGCAAGTCGGTGAACCGGCCCCCGGCCTCCTGGACGATCAGGCTGGTGGCGGCCACATCCCACACCGCCAGTTGGGGCTCGACCACGACCTCGGCCCGGCCGCTGGCCACCAGCAGGTGGCCATAGGCGTCGCACAGGCCCCGCTGCAACGCGGTGCGTTCGCACAGGGTGTCGAACACCCGGCCCAGACCGTTGTTGCGGAACCAGGCGGGGGTTTCGTAGCAGAACAGGCTCTTGTCCAGGGTGGCCACGGCATTGACCCGGATGGGCACGCCGTTGCAGCGGGCACCGGCGTGCAGGGCCGCGTCGTACCATTCATCCAGGGCGGGGATCCCGGCAGCGGCGGCGATGATTCGGGGCCCGGCGGGGGTGTCCTCTTCCAGGGCCACCAGCACGGCCCACAGGGGCACGCCCCGGACGAAGTTTCGGGTGCCATCGATGGGATCGACAATCCAGCGCCGGGGGCCGCCGATCCGGGCGCCGGTCTCTTCTCCCAGCCAGGCGTCCTGGGGGAAGGCCTGGCTGACGATGGCCTGGATCGCGGCTTCGGCTTCCCGGTCGGCGATGGTCACCGGGCTTTCGTCGGATTTGGTCTCGATGGCCAGTTCCGGCCGGCGGAACCAGCGAAGGGCGGCGCGGCCCCCGGCCCGGGCGGCCTCCAGGGCGACGGCCCGGGCTTGCAGGTGGGCGGGATCGACGGGCGTAACGCTCATGGGCGGCATCTTCACAGCGTTCGCAGATCGGCAATCCGGGGGGCTTCCGGGCCGGTGAAGGCTTCGGCATACGCTGCCCCGGCCTGGAAGCCCCAGGCCCGGCCCCGGGATTCCACCCAGGTGAGGAATTCCGGGGTGGCGATGCTGGTGGCGGGGCCGCTGCCCCCCGCCAGTTGGCTGTCGTAGCAGGCGATGGCAGCCTTTTTCACCAGCCAGTCCGCCTCGGTGGCGGGAACCAAGAACGTCGGCTGGGCCAGGGGCAGCTCCGCTTCGTACTGCCACAGGCGGATCCCCGGGACGGCCTCGCCGGGCACGGGAAAACGGTGGAGGGCCGCCATCTTTACCGCCCCCAGGGCCAGGTGCCCCAGGCCGATGTGATCGCCGTGGCGGGCGTGGGGATGCATGGTCAGGACGGTTTTTGGCCGCCAGCGGCGAAGGGCCGCCACCAGGGCGTCCCGCTGGGCCCGGTCCCCGGGCATCAGGCCGCCGTCTTCCAGGTGCAGGCATTCCCGGCCGGCCAGGCCCAAGATCCGGGCGGCTTCCCCGGCTTCCGTGGCCCGGGTGGTGGCATCCCCCCGGCTGCCCAGTTCGCCGGCGGTGGCATCCACCACCACCACCGCGGCGCCCAGGCGAACCTGGCGGGCGATGGTCGCTCCGGCGTGGATTTCCGCATCGTCGGGATGGGGGGCGAAAACGAGGAGGTCGCAGGTGGCCATGGCGCCACGCTGCACCGGGGCCAGGGGTGTCAAATCCGCGATCACTCCATCGCCCCTTGGAACGGGCGGGGGGAGGCCTCCGCCGGGTTCCCAGGTGCGTGGAGGAATGCTGTTATTACCATTCCGGCATGAGCGTGGTTTCCCCCATTGGCCTGAGGCGCAGCGCGGCCCTGGATGCCGTTGCTGGCTGGGAACCTGCCATCCCCATGGAAGGTTCAGAGGTCGAGACGGATCCCGCCCTGCGTCCCTGGGCCGAAGAACAACTGGCTGGCTCACCGCTGGTGGGGCTTGCACTCCCAGGGGTGCCGTTGCCCTGGCGTCCGATTCTGGCTCGGGCCGGAGTACCCTTGGCCCCCAGCGGACCCCTGACCTGGACCCAGATCGAGGAGGATCCGGACCTGGACCATCCCCGACTTCATCCGGATCATCTCCACCTGCGCCTGCCGCCCCTCGGGATCACCGCCACTCTCACCAGCCTACCCCTTCGGGACCTGCGGGCCTGGGTCGCCCGGGGCACCGGGGTGCGCCTGCGTTTGCCCGTGGGCATCCGTCTGTGGCTGGGGGAGCATCGGGCGGTGCTGGTGAATTTGACAGACCATGAACAGGGGGGATTTCTCCATGGCCCCCACCATGGCATGCGCGCCGGAGTTGCTCTGGTCTCCGGAGGTTTCCAGGTGTTGACGTGGTGAGCGACCGCTGATGTCCAACAAAACGGCTTTGCGCCAGGTGCTCCGCCGTCAGCGGGCCACCTTGGATCCCCTCACCGCTGCCGCCGAGACGGCCGTGACCGTGGCCCTGGCGTGGGAGATCATCCACCGACTAGCCGTTGACCACCTGGCCAGCTATGTCGCCTCCGGCAGCGAATTGACCCTGACCACGCTCCATGATCGCTGGTGGGCCCTGGGCCGGCCGCTGTGGTTGCCCAGGGTCGTGGATGATACCACCCTGACGTGGCATCCGGTCCGTTCCGAGGCCGAACTCAGTCCCGGATCATTCGGCATCCTGGAACCAAACCCCGCCTGGATTCCCGCCCGGCCGTTGCCCGCCGGGACTTTGATTCTGGTCCCCGGTGTCGGCTTCACCGTAGCCGGGGATCGTCTGGGCCAGGGCAAAGGGTATTACGACCGGGTCTTGGCCGCACCGGATCTGGGCCCGGCCATCGGAATCGGTTTTTCCTGCCAACTGGTGCCGGATCTCCCGGTGGAAGCCCACGATCGGCGTCTGGCCGGGGTGATCGCCGGCGGCCGGTGGTTGGCGGGACCCGCTATTCCAAGGTGAACCAGCGAACTTCGACCCGGCGGTTCTGGTCCCCTAGGGCGCTCACGGGTTCCTCCCAGCCTCGGCCGATGCATTCCAGGCGGTCGCCTTTCATCCCGGGATACTTGTTCAGTAGGGCCTGGCGTACGGATTTGGCTCGCTCCTTGGACAGTTCCACGGCCTTGAGGGCCATGTTGCGGACCAGGGTCTCGCCCCCTTCCTGGCGGAACTTCGCCATCAGGGAATTGTCCACGTGGCCCTTGAGCAGCACCTGGGAGCCCGGGCTGACCGTGAGGTAGCGGTTGATGGTGGCCAGGTACTCCTGGTTATCCGGGCTGGCCAAGTCCAGGGTCGAGGAATTCGCTTCAAATAGGAAGCGGATGTCCTTGGCCAGGAGGGCGTCCCCTTCCAGGGCCGAGCCCTTGCTGACCGTGCGGATGGGGGCGATGGCCACGGTTTCCTGGGCGAAGGTGCCCCCGGCCTTCAGGGCATCCAAGACTGTGCCGGTGTGGAAGCGGTCGGCATCCGCCGGGTTGGGGATCAGCTGGGGGCCGTAGGCGGTGAGGGCGGATTGGAAAATGCCCCCGAACGAACCGGCGGCATCGATGGTACCATTGAAGAAGGCCAAATTTTCTGGCAGGTTCGCCAGGTGGACCTTGGCCAGCTCCCCGGGGACTTCGTCCTCCTTCCACTTCAGCGTCTTCGCCAGGAGGGTGGTGAAGGGCTTGGGATCGGCCCGGACCTGGCGGTTGCCCTCGAGGATCCCGTGGACCAATCCTTGGGTCATTTTCGGATTGGCCTGGGCGAAACCCTGGTTGATGGTCAGGATGTCGGCCACCACCAGCAGATTGCGGTTGGATACCAGGATCTTCGCCCGGCCATTGCTGGCGGCCACCAATTCATCGGTGCGGGGGGACCAGCCGACGCAGCCATTGAGTCGGTTCTTGCCACTGGCCAACTCGTGCTGATAGGCATCGGCGGCGATGAAGGCGTCGGCATAGAATACCAGGCCGATGTTCTTGCCGGTGGGCCGGGCATCCAGATCCCGGAGCACCTGGACGCCCACCCCGGCTTCCTGGGCAAGGTAGCGGATGAAGAATTCCGACTCGTTGAACTGGGCGGCGGCCAGGACCTTGCCCGCCAGTTGGTTGACCGAGGTGAGCCCCTGGTCGACGACGATCATGTCGGCGCCCCGGGAATAGCTGATGAGCAGGGGGACGTTCACCGCATACTGCCGGCCCAGGACCGCCAGGACGTCGGTGGTGGTGGCCCCGGCGGCCAGTTGGCCGTGGTTCACCCGGCTCCAATTCTCGCCCTCGCTGAGGGTCAGGCGGACCTGGAAGCCGTACTCCTTGGCGAAGAACGAATCCGGGTTCGGATCCAGGCCCTTGTTGGCGACGATCAGCCCGGCGTAGCCGGCGTATTCGCTGATGTCCACGTCCAGGATTCCGTTTTTGGGCACGTAGGGTGCCGCCGCATCTAAGCGGGGCACGGCCATGGCCGGTTCGATGGGATCGGGGCGCTTCCCCTCAGGCGCGACCACCGCTGGACCCGCCGGGGGGGCGACGGCCGGAGTGCTTGCCGTGCCCGTGCTTGTTCCGGTCGTGGGGGTGCCGGAGGTCGGTGCGGGTGCATGGCCGGAGCCCGGCTTCATGACCAGATACGCCCCCAGGCCGATCAACCCAGCCACGAGGATCAAAGTGATCAACACTCCCAGGGCGGAACCCCGGCGGCATTGGCCTGCAAAGGAAGGATCACGGTTCATGGCGGACTCCAGATGAATTCGGTCATTCGGTCATTCGGTCATTCGGTCATTCGGTCATTCGGTCATTCGGTCATTTGGTCATTCGGTCATTCGGTCATTCGAGCATTCGAGCATTCAAGCATTCAAGCATTCACCCTCCCCGCCCGTTGTCCCTGGGCTCGGCTCAAAAACGTGGTCACCGGCGGCGCGTCCGTGCCCGAATCCAATCCACCCAGCAGTTCCTGTTGGTCTCGCAGCCAGCGGCCGGCCTCCCCCATGGTGGCGGAGAGGACGTTCACCGAGCGGCTGATGGCTTCGGCATCGGTGGCCAGCAGGCCCTGCTCCCGGGCCAGTTCCACTTGCTGGCGCAGGCGCTCCAGTTCGGCCTCGACGAATTCCAGGCGGGTCCTGGCCTCGGCATGTCCGGCCAGACGGCCGGCGATCACCGTGAGTTGCCCTTCCAGGCTGGAGCGCACCTGGGCGTCCAGGCCGGGATCCGCCAGGCGACGGTCCAGCTCGGCGCGTTTCTTCGCCAGGTCCGTGCCCTCCTGGGCGGCGGCCACCACCGCGGCGATGGCCCCCCGGGCGGACAGCAGGCGGAGGTGGAGCCAGCACAACTGGGCCAGATCGGCGGCCTGGCTGCCCGAGGGGTCCGCCTCCAGGCGGGTGAGGTGGGCCACCAGTTCGGCGCACCGGGCCTCGATGGCCTGCTGGATCGCTCGATCCGCCGGCGTGAGGTTGTTCAGCTCCTTCAGTCGCCGGGCGGCCCAGCGTTCATCCGGCCCCTCGGATCCACCGGAACCGGCGGCATCCACCATGGTTTGGAACCAGCGATTGGACGCCACCAGGCCTAAGTAGGCGACCTCCAGGCCCAGACCGATCAGCAGGAATCCCGGATGGGCCAAGAATCCCAGCAGGCCGATCGCCCCCAGGCCCAGCCAGTTGGGCGGGATGGGCATGCCCATGGGCCGGGCGTTGAAGGCCGCCAGCAGGTATTTCATGCCGGTACGGAAATCAGGGGATGTTGCCGGTGGGGCAGCACGTTCAGAGGCCTCCAGGTGCGGGGCGGATGCTAGGTCCGGGTCGGCGCAAACCAAGGGTCCGGTCGTCCGCTCGTCCGGTCGTCGTTATGGTGCAAACCCAGGGCATAATCAGCGTCGTGCTTGGCCGGATGGATCCATGCCGCCCAGTATTATCAGCGGTGGAGTTCCGCGGCATGGCAGCAATGCCCGATGATCCCAGCCAGTCCCCGGGTTCCCCTGGGAAGACCGGCCCTAGATTCCCGGCCATGCGAGTTTCGTCCATCGCCGTTCTGCTGCTGACATCCTGCGCCCTGTTGGCAGTGGAAGAGGCCACGGCCGACGTTCGCCTGTTGGTGGGGCTAGTTCCCGGCGTCCGTTCCTTTGCTGATGAGAGCCAAGGGGTCACGGGCACCCGGGGCACGAATCTCCAGGCTGAATTCATCTACACCAAGCCTCTCTACGGCGACCTGGGCCTGGCCTATGGCCTGGGGGGATTTATGCGCACCCACGGTGCCGAGGTGGAAGCCCCGGGCGGTTCCCATCGTTACTTGTACCGGGCCTATGGTGTGGATTTTACCATGGGTCCGGCCCTTCGCCTCAGCCCGCTGGTCCACCTGGAACTGCGTCCCTATGTCGATTACGGCACCGGCGAACTGGCGGACGAGAATCTGTCTGGGGATGGCTATAATGCCTACGGAGTGGTTTTTGGTGGGTACGCCACTTTCCCCAGTGACCTGCAACTGGGCCTGGAATTGGCCTATCAGGAAGCCTTGGGCAGCAGCCTGACCAAGGGCCCAAATCCCCAGGGGATTGAAATCCGGGCCTCTGGAGTGACCGCCAACCTCATTTTGGGGTGCCGGTTTTAGATTCCTCCCCCAAAATCCCCAGCAGGGCCAGGGCCGCGGCGGCTTCCGCCCGGCGGCGGCTGCCACCTTGGCCCTGGGCGCTGTGGCCGGCGATGGTCACGCCGGCGGTGAATTCCGGAGCGTGGTGGGAACCGCCGGTGCGCTCGCAGGTGTATTCCGGCAGGCGCTGGTGGTGGGCCAGGCACCACTCCTGCAGTCGCTGGCGGTTGTCCTGGGCGGCGCTGTCGGTGGCCACCAGCAACGGACCCATGACCTGGGCCACGGCGTTCCGGGCGGCCAGCCAGCCACCATCCAGGTAGACGGCGCAGAGCAGGGCCTCCATCAGGTTGGCCTTCACCGATCCGGGCCACTCCTTCCCCATCTGGTCGCCCACGTTGCACACCGGGGCCAGGTCCAGTTCGTCGAACCGCTTGGCCAAGGTCGCCCGGGAAGCGAGGGTGGACTTCATCCGGGACAAAGTGCCTTCGTCGGCCTCCGGGTGGGCGGTACAGAG
>CANIXE010000063.1 GCA_947470885.1 Planctomycetota bacterium | reverse complement strand
GTTAAGATACGGTCGCCACTGGGAGCGCCGAGCGTCAGCTCGGCAAGAATGATCGGCCGAGCTGGCGCTCGGCGCTCCCGGTATCGGCCATGGAATCCTTCATTCCCCCGTAATTTAATGCCTTTGGCACTCATCCTTAGAACATGTCTTCGGCGGCATCGTCCGGGGTTGACTGCATCCGTTCTTTGCGGTCCCGCAGCACTTCCGCCGGGACCACCGGCCCGCCATCTTCCTCGGTGCCGGGGAACGCCGACTGAACAAAACGCATCTTCGCCGGGTGGAAGTCCATGTGGACCACCCCCTGGGGGCCGAAACGGTTCTTGGCGACAATCACCTGGATTTTCCGGGCGGCATCGGGATCGCCTTCCTGCTTCTGGCCATCCCCGGCGTCCACCCGGTGGAGAAAGATCACCGCGTCGGCGTCCTGCTCGATGGCACCGGAGCCGCGCAAGTCGGCCAGTTTCGGCGGTCGGGACACGGCCCCCGCGCCCTTTTCCGAATCGCGGTTCATCTGGGACAGGGCGACCACAGGAACCTTCAGCTCCATCGCCAGGGTTTTCAAAATACGGCTGATTTCGCTGACTTTTTCGTGTTCGTTGGCGTCCGGCTTGCTGCTGCTCAATAGCTGGAGGTAGTCGAGGACGATGAGGGACAGCGTCGGGTCTTCGGCTTTGCGTCGTTTGATCAGAGAGCGCAGGCCCTGGACCGTGAGGTCGGTGACATCCAGCAGATCCAGAGGCCAGGAGCGGAACCGGTTCAGGGTTTCCAGCAGGCGGCTCATTTCGTCCTGGTCCAGGCGGCCTTCTTCGAGCTTCTGGAAATTCAGGTCCCCTTCGGCGGTGACCATCTTCCGCAGCAAGTCCTTCCGGTCGACTTCCAGGCTGACGAACAGGGCCCGATGGCTTTCTTCCACCCGACTGACGATGTTGGTGACGATTTTCAGGGCGAAGCTGGTCTTGCCCACGCCGGGGCGGGCGGCGAGGACGTAAAGACCACCCGGGCGCAGGGCCATGAGGTGCTTGTCGAGATCCGGGATGCCGGTTTTGATCGCCGCCTGGGGATTCTCGATCCGGTTCTGGATGTCATTGATGACCTCGTCCGCCACCTGATCGACACTGTGGATTGCCTTGTCGCCAAGCCCTCGGGCCAGTTCGATCATCGCCGAATTGCTGCGATCCAGCAGGGAATTGAACTGGTCCGGGGTGCGATGGGCGTCGTCCACCACCTTGTTCAGGCGGACGATCAGCTTGCGCTTGAGGTAGTAATCCTTCAGCAACAGCGCATTGCGCTCCAGCGGGGCGATGGGCCCGGTGGCCTGGGACAGATCACCCAGGGCGGAAAAACCGCCAATGGCCGCCAGGGCGCTGTCCTCATAGGACGCTTCCAAGTCGCCTTCCTGGGCCTTCCAGAATTCCCGCAGACGGGTGCGCCCCAGGGCATCTAGCTGATCCGCTTCCAACAGCATTTGCTGCTGCTTGAGCTTGTCGACCAAGGCGGGGAAACGGTAGCGGGACAGCAGGTCAGCGACCGCCTGGATGTCTGGACGGTGACCGGCGTCATCCAATTCCAGGCACGCCAGGTAGACGATGCGGTGGTCCCGGGCCCAAAAGCCCAGGGGATGTTCCATCACCGGCCGGACCTGCTGCATCGCAATCGCGTTGCGTCCATCCAACAGGGCCGCCAAAACGACTTTTTCCAACTCGGTGTTGTGGGGCGGTTCCCGACCGGCGACCATCCCCGGTTCCAGAGGCGGCCGACGTTTGCGCCGGGCTTCGCCGGGATTGCCGGAATTTTCAGCGGAATCGTTCATGGGTTCCCCGCAAGGCGGGCGGCAAGAAGAATGGCTTCCACCAGACTGCGGTGATCGGCGATGCCCTGGCCGGCGATGTTGAAGGCAGTGCCGTGGTCCACCGAAGTGCGGACGATGGGTAGGCCCAGGCTGACGTTCACGCCGGTATCCACGTACAGGGCCTTGAAGGGGATCAGACCCTGGTCGTGGTAGAGGGCAATGTAGCCGGTGTAACGGGCGCGATTCGCCGGCGTGAAGGCGGTATCCGCGGGCAGCGGCCCGTCGCAGGGGATGCCCAGGCGGCGCAATTCGGCCACGGCCGGGGCCACCAGGGCGGCATCCTCGTGACCCAGCAGGCCATCTTCGCCGGCGTGGGGATTCAGGCCGCACACGGCTAGACGCACCGGGCCGGAACGCAGCCGACCCAAGGCCGCGGCCAACAGGCGACCCACTTCGATGATCCGGGCGGTGGTCAGCGTGGCGGCGACGCTCATCAGCGGCTGGTGGCAGGTGGCGAGGGCCACTGCTAATGCGGGATCGTACATCAGCATCGCTTCCCCCTGGACGCCGCAGCGGGCCGCCAGCCACTCCGTGTGCCCGGGGAAGGGCACCCCCGCCAAGTGAATCGCGCTTTTGCTGATGGGGGCGGTGACCAGGCCAGCGAAGCTGCCGTCCCGACTGCCGGAAATCGCGGCTTCGATGCACAGGGCGGACAACCGACCCGCTTCCTGCTGGACGCTTCCCAGGGTCACCGGCACTGCGGGGGCGCCGATGTCAATGATCCGCCGGGGCACGGACAGCCCCATCTTCGCCGCATGTTCGACGATCACCGCCCGGCTGGCCACCAGGACCACCTCGACCCCCGCCAGGGCGGGATCGACGAAGGCCTTGCAGGCGATTTCCGGGCCAATGCCCGCAGGATCGCCCATGGTCACGGCTAACGGTCGGCGGCGGTCGGTCATGGGCGGCAGACCGTGGCGGAAATGCGGGACGGGCAAGCCGAGAAGCCCCAAAGGGACGAACTATCCTAGCCCAGGGCAACGCCCTGGGTGAAGATGATCACGGAAAAAAGCCCCGAAGGGGCGGCCTAATCGTGGTTCCTTAGGCCGCCCCTTCAGGGCTTTGCAGGTCACCAATCCCTGTCCCAGGGCGTTGCCCTGGGCTAACCTGGACCGCCCCATTGGGGCTCATGAACGGACCAAAAACAGATGAGAAATAGCGCCAGATTATCATGGGACCTACATTTTCATTGAGGTGTCCTGGAAGAGAACAGGCATTGGCCGTTGTGCCCCAACCCTGCGCGGGAAGCTCCCCCGCCTATGCCCGACTGGTTTGGAATGACCCTCGCCGAAGCCAAGACCTGGGCCACCAGCCTGGGGCTGCCCGCGTTCCGGGGGGAACAGCTATGGCGGGGCCTGTGGCGGCCCACCACCACCAAGGTGGCGGACATCCCCGGCCTGCCCAAGGACCTGGGCGCCCGCCTGGATGCCGCCGGGGAACTGCTGCCGGCGGTCCTGGAACAGGAACAGGAAAGCCGGGATGGCACGGTGAAATCCCTGCTGAAACTGCCGGATGGAAAACTGGTGGAATGCGTGGGCATCCCCACCGCCGAACGCCACACGGTGTGCATTTCCACCCAGGTGGGGTGCGCCGTGGGCTGCACCTTCTGCGCCAGCGGCCAGAACGGCGTCGAGCGGGACCTGACCGCCGGCGAGATCGTCTACCAGGTGCTTTATCACCACCACCGCCGGCCAGTGACCAACGTGGTGTTCATGGGCAGCGGCGAACCGCTGTTCAATTACGACCACGTGATCAAGGCCATCCGCGTCCTCGCCGAGCCCGAGGGCCTGGGCCTGGGTCGGCGGCGCTTCACCGTGAGCACCAGCGGCGTGCCCAAGCGGATCCGCCAGCTGGGAATCGACGAGCCCCAGGTCACCCTGGCGTTCAGCCTCCACGCCGCGGACGATGAAACCCGCTCGAAGATCGTGCCGCTGAACAAACGCTGGCCCTTGGAAGAGGTCCTCCAGGCAATGGACGACTACGCCAATGTGGTGAACCGGCGAATGACCCTGGAATACGTCTGCCTGTCTGAGGCCAACATGACCGACTTCCACGCCGGCGGCCTGGCCAGCATCGCCCGGCGGTTCCACGCCCATATCAACCTCATTCCGTTCAATCCGGTGACCGAAACCCACCATAAGCGACCCTCCCCAGACCAGGTGAATCGCTTCGGCGCACTAGTAGAGGAAATGGGTGGCCACATCACCATCCGTGGTCAACGGGGCGCCGACATCGACGCCGCTTGCGGCCAGCTGCGGAAGCGGGTCCTGGAGAATCGCTAATGCCCTTCACCCCCCGGGACCTGGAATCCATCCGGGCCGAAATTCAGCAATTCGCCGACGAACGGGAATGGGAACAATTCCACACCCCCCGGAACCTCCTCTTGGCCGTACTGTCGGAGCTGGGAGAGGCCGCGGACCTGATCCGCTGGGCCGGGGATAAAGACCCCACCATCGACCCGGCGATCAAGGCGGACTGGGATGATGAAATCGCCGATGTGTTCACCCTCTTGATCCGTCTGGCGGACCGCAGCGGAGTGGACCTCACCGCCGCCTTTGCCAAAAAACTTGCCAAGGCCCGGCTGAAGTACCCCGTGGACGGATTCAAAGGGAGCAACCGCAAGTATGACCGGCCCCGGTCAGATTGACCCACTCGGCGGCACAGGAATTCAAAAAGCCGCTCCTGGGTGACGCCAGGACAATGAGTTAGAACAGTTTCACGGCTGCACCATTTTGGCATGGGCATGGCTCACGCAGCCTCTTGTCCATGCACCGCACCGTACTCATCGCTGACGACGACCGCCTTCTGCGGGAATCCCTCTGTGATGCCCTGGCCGACCTGGGCTGGGATCCCAGCGCCGCTGCGGACGGCACCAGCGCCATTGCGGCCCTCAACCACCGGCCCTGCGATCTGCTGTTGTCTGACGTGGACATGCCCGACATGACCGGCTTCCAGCTCTTGGAATGGGTCAACGCCCATCCGCCCCAACCCACCGTCCGGGTGCTCATGAGCGCCCGGGCCAATGCCGACCTGGATCGGGCGGCCCGGCGGGCCGGGGCCTCGGCCCTTCTCGCCAAACCGGTCCACATCCTGCAGTTGAACACCCTCGTCTCCTCGCTCTTTCCTCCCTCTTCTTTGTAAGCACCCCAGCACTCTTTTCCTGAAAGGCTCATCCCATGGGCAAGATCATCGGCATCGACCTCGGCACCACCAACTCCTGCGTCTCGGTCATGGAAGGCGGCGAAGCCGTCGTCATTGCCAACCAGGAAGGCAACCGGACGACCCCCTCGGTGGTCGGCTTCGCTGAAAACGGCGACCGGCTGATCGGCCAGATGGCCCGCAATCAGTCGATCACCAACCCGGAAAACACGATCTATTCCATCAAGCGCTTCATGGGCCGCCGGCACAACGAAGTCGCCAGCGAAGAGAAGTTGGTGCCCTACAAGGTGGTCGGCGCCGCCCAGGAACTGGTGAAGGTCGACATCCGGGGCAAGCAGTTCACCCCGCCGGAAGTCTCGGCGATGGTTCTGCAGTACCTCAAGAAAGCCGCTGAAGACTACCTGGGCGAGCCGGTGACCGAGGCGGTCATCACCGTCCCCGCGTACTTCAACGACAGCCAGCGCCAGGCCACCAAGGACGCGGGCAAGATCGCCGGCCTGGAAGTCCGCCGGATCATCAACGAACCCACCGCCGCGGCTCTAGCCTACCACATGGACAAGGGCAAGAGCGGCAAGATCGCCATCTTCGACCTGGGGGGCGGTACCTTCGACGTGTCGATCCTGGAAGTAGGCGATGGCGTTGTGGAAGTGCTCGCCACCAACGGCGACACCCACCTGGGCGGTGACGACTTCGACGATGCGATCATCAACCACCTGGCGGACGAGTTCCAGAAGGCCAACGGCGGCCTGGACCTGCGCAAGGACAAGATGGCCCTGCAACGCCTGAAAGAAGCCTCGGAAAGCGCCAAGAAGACCCTGTCCCAGGTCACCAGCGCCCAGGTCAGCCTGCCCTTCATCACCATGGTGAACGGCCAACCCAAGCACCTGAACGCGACCCTGTCCCGGGCCACCTTCGACAATATCACCAAGAGCCTGATCGACCGGGCCAAGGGTCCCTGCGAAGCCTGCCTGCGGGACGCCAAACTGAGCGCCAAGGATGTGGATGAGGTCATCCTCGTCGGCGGTTCCACCCGCATGCCCAGCGCCCAGAAGGTCGCCGAAGAAATCTTCGGCAAGAAGCCCAAGATGGACGTCAACCCGGACGAAGTCGTCGCCGTCGGCGCGGCGGTCCAGGGCGGCGTGCTCACCGGCGAAGTGAAGGACGTGCTCCTGCTGGACGTCACCCCCCTGAGCCTGGGCATCGAGACCGAGGGCGGGATCATGACCGTGATGATCGAACGCAACACGACCATTCCGACCCAGAAATCCCAGGTGTTCAGCACCGCCGCCAACAACCAGCCCGCGGTGGACATCCAGGTTTACCAGGGCGAGCGGAAGATGGCCCGGGACAACCGCCAGCTGGGCAAGTTCACCCTCGACGGCATCCCCCCGGCGCCCCGGGGCACGCCCCAGATCGAAGTCACCTTTGCCCTGGACGCCAACGGCATCCTGGAAGTGAAGGCCAAGGACAAGGCCACGGGTAAGGAACAGCAGATCAAAGTCCAGGGCTCCAGCGGCATGTCCAAGGCCGACATCGAGCGAATGGTGGAAGAAGCCAAGGCCAACGAAGAGGCCGACAAAAAGAAGGCCGACCTGGCCAAGGCCAAGAACGAGGCCGAGCAGCTGGTCCACCAGATGCGCGAAATGATCAAGGACAACGAAGCCAAGCTGGAAGGCACGGAAAAGGCCGACATCGAAGCCGCCATCGCCGAGGTGGAAACCGCCCGGGCCGCCGACGACCAAGCCGCCATCGAAGCCGCCAAGGCCAAGCTGGAGACAGTCGCCAGCGGCTTCGGCAAGCGGGTCTATGAAGCCGCCAGCCAGCAGGCCAACACCCCGCCGCCCCAGCAGGCCGCGGGTGCGGCGGGCGGCGGCAATGCCGGCCCCGCCGGTGGCGACAACATCAAAGACGCTGATTTCACCGTCCAGAAGTGATCCCAGTTCCCTGGGGGCCAACGCCCCCAGGGATTTCCGTTTTCCCCGCAACCCTTAAACAATCCATCCTCCGGAGACCCCATGTCCAAGCCCGCCCTCAAGCCCCTCGGCTCCCACATCATCGTCCAGCGTTCCACCCCGGCTGAAATCAGCCGCGGCGGCATCATCATCCCCGAGAAGGGCAAAGAGAAGCCGAAGGAAGGCAAAGTCGTCGCCGTCGGCAATGGCAAAATCATGGAAGACGGCAAGCGCCAGGTCCTCCAGGTCAAGCCCGGCGACCGCGTGCTGTTCAGCTCCTACGCCGGCACCGAAGTGAAATCCGGCGGCGAAGAATACCTGGTGATGGAAGAATCCGACATCTTCGGCGTGATCGAATAAGCGGACCCTGATCTCCCCGTCGCCAACAACACAGCACCCCTCGCCCTGGCGAGGGGTGCTGTGTTGTTGGCGACACACCATGCGTTCGGCAACCCCCACCAGATTGCCCGTGCCTTGGTCAAAACCGCCAGGAACATGCCACAGGCACTGCACCACCGGACGATGGCCGCGGCGGTGGTCAGGTATCTCGGCGTTCCCCAGGTCGATTCGCTGGTCGTAACCAGCGGATCTCCGGGAATCCCACCTTGACCCTCAATAACGCCGTTGAGTTGGCCATTTGCAGAATCCCCGCTGTATTTTTCAAGTCTTTGCCTCGACGGTTGTTTCACCCAAATAGTGCGTCTGGAAACGCACGTGGTGCGCACCTGCTGCGTTTTCCAGGTTGAACCCAGCGCCACTGACCATCCTCTGCACCCCATGCGCCTTGTCCCGCTTCCACCCGCCAAGACTAAGCATGAGACCAAGTATCTGCCGTTGGCGGAATTGCTCCGCCAACGGATTCTTGATGGCACCTACGTGGGCAGGCTGCCCACCTACCACCAGCTCATCCAAGAACTGGGAGGCATCAGTTCGGTAACCCTGCAGAAGGCCATCAACTGCCTGGCGGAAGCCGGCCTGGTGACCGGTCAGGGCAACCGGGGCGTGCTGATCACCCGCTTGCGCCGAGCCCGGACCAATCGGATCGGAATCATCGTTCCCGGCCTGCGGGGCCCCCTGACCAGCCAGGTGGTGCACAGTGTCATCGCCGCTGCCCACCAGCAGGACCAGGGGGTGATCGTCAAAAGTCATCATGCTGATGTGGACGTCATGACCCGAAGCGCCCAACGGCTGTTCTGCGAGGAGCAAGTGGATGGACTGATCATCCTCTGGGCCTCCCGGTTCGGCAGCACGGACAAGCTGGGGCATTTCCTCGCCGAACACCACCCCCCCTGCGCCTTGATCGGCGAACCCGATCCCGCCCGCTTCCCCACCTGTCACCACGTGGGAGGCGAGGAGCAGGGCCGGGCGGTGATCGGCATGCTCCTGGAGCGCGGTCTCCGGCGAATCGCCTTCGCCGATACAGTTACGGACTTCCCCTCAGCGACCTCCAGCCTGCGCTGGCAAGCCTTCCAGGACGGGTTGAACTCAGTCGGCCTGACCAGTCCACCGCCCCTCATTCTCCCTGGGGATGGCACGGAACCGGCTGACCTGGTACAGCGCCTGCGCAGCTTGGAGGCGGTAATGTGCGCCACCGACACCGCCGCCCTGCGCCTCCTCTCCCACGCGCTGCACTACGGCCTACGGGTGCCCCAGGACCTATCGATCACCGGCTACGATGCGACCTTGCCGGCGGAACTCCTCGGCCTGGCCTCCGTGGACGCCCACTATGAACGCCAGGGCGCGGAAGCCTTCGCCGCGGTGTTCGCCGAGATCGAAGGCCGAAGCACCGGGCTCCGGCAGATCCAGATTCCCAGCGAACTGAAGCCGGGGACGTCGGTGCGCGGCCAATTAAGCAAAAGCAAAGTTTAACTTTGCTTTTGCTTAATTGGCCCTGGGTCCTTGTCATGCAAGACCGTGAAATGGTCCCATTGGCCAAGGATTGCCTGGGAAGATACCCGATGGCGACCATTCTGGGGCCTCGTCAGGCAGGCAAGACCACCCTCGCCCCAACCCTGACCGACCGGCCCTACACCAATCTGGAACATCCAGAAACCCATCGTTATGACCACCCCCGGGGCGTTCTCAGCCAGTTTCCTAGGAGGGCGATCCTGGATGAAATCCAACGGGTACCGGAACTATTGCGTTGGATCCAAGTGGACGTCGACCAGGTGGCCCAGGCCGGGCGGTGGATCATCAGAGGAAGTCACCAACCAGAATTGCGTGGTGCGGTCGCCCAATCCCTGACCGGACGCACGGCTTTGCTCCACCT
>CANIXE010000062.1 GCA_947470885.1 Planctomycetota bacterium | reverse complement strand
GTGGCTTCCTGGACCAGGACGGTGCCGCCAGCGTCCTTGATCCCCCGGACGCCCCGGGTGCCGTCGCTGCCGGTGCCGGACAAAATCACGGCGATCGCCCGTTCGGCGAAATCCACGGCCAGACTGATGAAGAACCGGTCGATGGGCAGGTTGGGTCCGTGGCCGTGCTGGTGTTGTTCCTGGGGCGTGACCCGAAGAAGGCCCCCGGCGATGGTGAGGTTCCGCCCCGGGGGGATCAGGTAGATCACGTCCGGTTCCACGCGCATCCCATCCTCGGCCCGCACCACCCCCATCCGGGTGTGCTTCGCCAGCAGATCCACCATCAGGCTCTTGTGGTCCGGGGCGAGGTGCTGGATCACCACGAAGGCCAGGCCGCTGTCGCTGGGCATGTGGTCGAAGAACTGCTGCAAAGCTTCAAGCCCCCCCGCCGAGGCGCCAATGCCCACTAGGTGGCTGGGCATTCTGGGACCCGTCAGCGGGGCGGATTTGCCGTTGCTGGGGGGGACGGGTGTGGGCGTTTCACTGGTCATGCGCGGGTTTCCGGGCTAGTGGAAATAGTGGGCGTGTCGAAGGGTTTGAAGTGGGGCCGGGTCACGGGTGGGCCGCATTGGAGGACGTTGCCCAGGAGTTCCGCCAGGACATTGGCCGAACGCCGGTCCCGGCGGGTCCACGGCCGGCTGAGACCCCGGACCTGCTGGGTCCAGGCGGCGAACGACCGCCGGGGGCTGAAGACCGGCACTCCATCTGGGCGCCGGGTGATGCTCTTGCCCAGTTCGGACATGTCCCCCGCCCAGGTGATCTCGTGGTTGTGCTCGGGCCGGAACCAGCACAGGGAAATACCCGTATCCCGGCCCACAGGCACGGCCAGCATGCCGCAGAGGCCACCGGTGCCCCCGAGGGCGCTGTGGAGGGCCACGGCCAGGGCCCGATTGCTGCCGTCATGGATGATGGTGGGACCGCTGGTGGTTAAGGCGGTCCGGATCGCCGCCGGCACCGGAGCGTTGCGCAGGGTCAGGATCCGCTCGGGGGTGACCACCGCGAAGCCGCTGGCATGGACCAGGCGTAACAGTTCCTCGGCTTGTCTGGTCAGGCCGTCCATCCATTGGGTCAATTCCCCGGGGTGTTTCGCCAGGGGGGCGATCAGCGCTAGGCAGCGGGCCTCCAGGGTTTCATCCAATTGCTGCTCCATGAAGGCCAGGCGGCGACCCAGGGCGGCGGCCACCGCCTTCAGCCGGTTGCGTTCCGCCAGTCCCGGACGGCGAGCATCCCGATGATTGCAGATCAACAAGCCCCACAGCCGACCCCCGACCACCACCGAGGCGCTCATCGTCCCCCGGATGTCCATGTTCCGCAGGTATTGCCGATACATCGGCGATTGGCTGCGCACCATTCCCAGGCCCAGGTCCAATTGGTCGGCGCAGCCCACGGGCAGATCCGGCACCAAGGCCACGGGGTTCCGGGTGGCATCCGCCAGAACCCGCAGGGGAGTGCGCAGGGCCAGGGCTCGAACCTGTTCGGGGACATCCGATGCGGGATAGCGCAGACCCAGGAACGGTTCCAGATCCGGGGCGACCGCCTCGGCAATGACCTCGCCTTCGCCCCCGGGGAAGAATGCATAAGCAAGAACCCGGTCATAGCCGATGTCGGGGGCCAGCTGGGCGATGGCCGACTGGGCGGCCTGTTTATCATCCCCCACCGTCAGAATCGGCTCGTCGGCTAAGGGCTGCATGGCCTCCGGCCTAGGGTCCACTTGTTCCACCTCCAGGATCATCACCCGGGCCCGGCGCACCCCCCACCACAAAGGGCGGATGATCGAGTCATCCGCGAGGGTGTGCTCACCCAGATCCAGGAGTTCGGGATGGCCGGCCTCGTCCACCACCGGCAGGGCCATCAGGGCGACTACAGCCCGGGGCAGGAGCATGGCCAAAGACCGGCCCACCAGCCGTTCGGGGGGGATGTCCAACCAGGCCTGGCTGTTGGCGGAAACCTGGATGATCACCCCCTGGGGATCACAGGCCAGGAGCAGGGCATGGTCCTGGATGGCTCCGGGTTTGTGGATCGGTTCGGTGTGGCAGCGGTTCAGCATCTCCGGGGTGATGATGAACTCGGAAGCGCCGGTGGTCTGACTGGTCATGGTCCACCAGCCCGGGGTTCGATGGCGGCAAAAAGCGGGACCAGGGCATCCATCAATCGCGCGGCGGCGGTGCCGGCCCGGGCAAATTCCGCATTGGTCCAGGGGAGTTGACCGATTTGGCCCAGGATCGCTGGCCAGGGGAGGGCAGGTCGTTCGGCCAGGTGAAAGTCAAGTCCGACCCCAGGGGTCAAGGGCAGGGCAAAGGTCTGGGCTAGGCGGGGTGCCACCAGGGCCGAACCCGCCCGGCTTCCCTCTACCAAAAAGGCGGCCCCCAGTAATTCCGGGCGTTGGGCCACCAGTTCCAGGGCAAAGATTTCCAGCGGATGTCCCGGGGCCAGGGGGGTGATGCCCAACACGGCCAAGTCCCGGCGTCCCGCCGCCCGCCGTCCCAAGGTCCGACCGAAAACGGCCCACAATTCGGCATCCTGAACCAAAGCCGGTTCCACCACCCGATGGAGCACTTCCAACACCGCCAGGGTTTGCCCATAGGCCTGGCGAGTGATGTGGCCCTGGAGCATCCCCTGGGCCACCGGAGTGGCTTCCAGGGCGGCGTGGCTGGCAAGGGTCACCTGGCGCAGGGCGACCACGGCTGGGGGGGGAGAGGTAAATGGTGGCACAGGATGGGACAAGGTATTCCCCTGGCGACGGTGTTCGTTCTCCGCCGGACATCGTTGAATCAAGGATTTGAGTATCAGAGGTTTACCCTGGTTTGTCTAGTTCATAGGGGAGGGGTAATAGTGATGATGAGAACAAGGATCAGCAACAACGGCCAATGGGCCAAAAGGGCGTTTCGGATCCCCTTGCTGCTCTTCCAGGTTGGACAACCTTCTCCCATCATGTTGTGCCAGGGGACCTCCTCACCATGAACCTGGAAAACGCAATTGAAGCGCCTTGCATCTGCGCACCACGTGCGTTTCCAGACGCACCATTTGGGTGAAACAACCGTCGAGGCAAAGACGTGAAAAATACAGCGGGGATTCTGCACATGGCCAACTCAACTGCGTTATTGAGGGTGAAGCGTCCCCCCGTTCAGCAGAGTATCCGAGAAACCACGTGGTCCGCTGGCCGGGCCAGGGTGGATGTGGATTTCGGCTCATGACCCGGCCAAGAATCGCCCTGTTTGGCGGCAGCTTCGACCCGCCCCACCTGGGGCATGTCCTGGCCGCCGTCCATGCCCGGAGCGTGGGCGGTTGCGCCGAGGTATGGGTACTGCCCAGCGCCGTGCATCCCTGGGCCAAGGCCTTGAGTCCTTGGGATCGACGGTGGATCCTGTGCCAGGAAGCCTTCGCACCCCTGGGGCCGTGGTGCCGGGTGCGGGATGATGAACGGGGGAATCCCAGCGGCTTCACCTACGACTTGGTGGTGAAGCTGCGGGCAGAAAATCCCGAGGCGGATTTCCTGCTGATGGGGGGCAGCGACACCAAGCAGCAGTTGCCCGCCTGGTACCGGGGCGAGGAATTGGCCCGGATCATCGGCATCCACGTGGTTCCCCGGGGCGGCCACGATGCCGGGATCAGCGCCCTGCCCCCGGTGAGCAGCACTCTGGTGCGGAAATTGTTGGCGGCCCGGGATCCGGCGGTGGCGGAGCTGCTGCCCCGGGCGGTCCATGAACGGGTGATCGACCAGGGGTGGTATCTCCCCGGTTGATCCTGCCTTCCAGGGAAGGTGTCAGCCCCGCCGGTCTTCTGGAATGCTGACCCCGGCCTGGGTCAAGACTTCAGTCGCGTAGGCGCCAGCGGGCAGGGCGAAGGACAGCCAGGTCACGCCCTCGGCCTCGGCCAGGGTCGGAGGTTCCAGCAGGGGTTGGACCAACGCCCGGCGTTCGCCGGGGCTTTCCAGGGCACCGCCCTTGGCGAACCACGACCAGTCCATCCCTGTGGGGGCGGACCAGGCTTTTTCTTCGGCCAGAATGTCCGGGGCGGGCACCAGGCGGTTGGACCCGGGGAGGGGGGCGCTGGCGGCGACCTCCAGGCACCCCGGGGCGGCCCGGCGGTTGGCCTCGGCCAGGTCTTCGGCGGCGACGGTGAAGCACGGGCCGTTGGCCTTGATCGCCACGTCCCCCGGGCGCAGGGTGTGGAGCAGCCCCGCCGCCACCCGGGCATCCAAGATGGCGTTGAAAATCGCCGACTGGCCCGCCGAGGCGATGAGCATCCGCAGGGGATCGCCGGCCATCCGTAGGCCAGCGGCGGCATCGACGCCCCGGCGCAAGGCGCCGAGGAGCCGGCCCTCCAGGCCGGGACGGTAGCCCTCGGGCAGGGGATCGCCCCAGCGCCAGGTGTCGGTGGGATCCAGCAGGGCGGCCACGGCGGCTTCCGCATCCCCCCGGCCCCAGGCGGCGGCGGCCCGGAGGTTCGATCCGTTGATCCCGAACCGCTGGGGGCCGAAACGGTGGCGCAGGCCCTGGCGGGCCAAGTCCTGCAAGCGCTCCCCCAGGCCGGGGTCCACGTCCCCCAGGCCCAGGCGGAAGCGATTGCCCGCGAGATGGCCCAGGCGGATTTTGTTGGCGTGGCGGCTGACCGTCAGGATCTGCACCCGTCCCTGGGGCAGGCGTTCACCGATCGCCGCCAAGGCGGCTTCACCGGGGCCGGTGCTGCCGGGTAGATGGACGCTGAACCATTGGCGGGTGACCCCGTGGCGGTCTTTGCGCCCGGCGTAGCCCACATCCCGGAATGGACGGTGGCACACCGCCCCCAGGGCCTCGGCCACCTGGTCGGTGGTCAGACCCTCTTTTTCCAGGTGCACGTACAGGTGCTCACCGCTGCCGCTGGGGCCATAGGCGGGCAGTTCCTCGACATGGAAGTGCCCGCTCCCCGGCAGCAATTGGGGGGCCTCAAAGAACTTCCCCAGCTTTGCTGGGATTCCGGCTACGCCGGAAGGGTCGGCTGCGCCGCCCCAAGTTCTCGTTAAAGCAGGGGCTGCGCCCCCGCTCCGTTCCGGGCCTGACGGCCCTTCACCCCCCAGCAGCCTTTGGCTGCTCAAGTTTGCGCCTGTTGCTGCTGTTGCTGCATGAGGGACTGCTGCTGTTGCTGTTGCTGGGCCTGGCGGTGGGACTGCTGCTGCTGGTGGTCCAGTTGGTTGAAATAACGCAGGTTGTCCTGTTTGGCCGACGCGATGCTCCAGGCCCGGTACTGGGGGCCGATCAGCTTGGCCCAGGGGCCTACCTCGCCATTGGCCACCGGCCGGCCGTCGATCCGGGTCACCGGCAGCAGTTCACGGACCGAGCTGGTGATCCACACTTCGTCGGCGGTGGCCAGGTCGACGGCGGTAAGGCGGTCTTCCACCCAGGTCATTCCGGCGGCGATGGCCAGGGGTTTGATCCCCGCCTTGGTCATGCCGGGCAGGCAATTCTTCACCGGGGTGGTGACCACCGAGCCGCGCACCGCCAAGACATTGCTGGTGATGCCTTCGGTGACGCTGCCGTCCTCCTGGACGTACAGGGCCTCGTGGGCGTTGGTCCGGCCGGCGATCTGCATCGGCTGGACGCCGGGCAGGTAACAGGTGGATTTGACCTCAGGGAACAGGCGCTTGCCGGGGACGGTGACCACCGCAACGCCGAAGGCGTAGGCCTCGGGCTCGGGGGCGTGGACGTCCCGGGCGATGACCACCCAGCGGGGGGAGGCGGCGCCGAACACCCCCACCGTGTGGTCACCGGGGCTGACCACGATGTTCACCCGCAGGTCCGGGTGGCGGGAACGGACGAGGATTTCCGCGATCACCTGGCGCAGGTCGGTTTCGCTGAAACAGGGCGGAATATTGCAGGCGGCGGCGGCCTTCCACAGGCGGTCCATATGTTCCCGGACCTGGTGGGGATGGCCGTCGTAGGTGCGCAGGGTTTCGAAGGCGCCGACGCCCCGGAGGAAGGCCAGGTCGAGGACGCTGATGGTGGCCTGGGCGGCGGGGACGACCCGACCATTGATGGCGAAGAAATCATCGGACATGGGTAAGCTCCACAGGGGATTCGGCGGGGACGATCTCGCCGTACAGGGTCAGGCTGGTGCTGCGTTCAATGCGCACGGGGACCACGCTGCCAATCAGCGCATCGTGGCCGGCCCGGGGGAAGACGATGTTTAGGTTGCCCATGTTGCGCCCATGGAGCATCTGGTCGTTGTTCCGGCTGGGGCCTTCCACCAGGACGTGCTGGATCGTGCCATGCAGGCGCTGGAATTGCTCGCCCTGGTGGACGAGCTGGAGGTCCAGCAGGTGGTTGCAGCGGAGCTTCTTGTCCACGAGGGGAACGTCGTCCTCCAGGTTGGCCGAGGGCGTGCCCGGACGCTCGCTGTACATGAACACGTAGGAGCCGGCGAAGCGAACTTCCTCCATCAGGCTGACGGTTTCCGCGAAATCCGCCGCGGTTTCTTTGGGGAAGCCAACGATGAAATCCGACAGGAGTTCCACCGTGGGCATCCGCGACCGGGCCCGGTCCACGAAGCGCAGGTAATCTGCCCGGGTGTAGCGCCGGCCCATCAGGCGGAGGATCCGGTCGCTGCCCGCCTGGGCGGGAACATGCAGGTGCTTGGCGACCTTGGGCAGTTCAGCCACCGCATCCAGCAGATCGTCGCTGACATCCTTGGGATGGCTGGTGACGAAGCGCAGACGCTTCAGATCGGGGATTTCGTGGAGTTTCCGCAGCAAACCCGCGAGGGTCGAACCGTCCCCCAGGGTCTTGCCGTAGGAGTCCACGGTCTGGCCCAGAAGGGTGATCTGGACGAACCCCTGGTCCACCAGGGCCTTCACTTCGTCTTCGATCTGGGCCATGGGCCGGGATTTTTCCCGACCCCGGGTGTTGGGGACCACGCAGTAGGTGCAGGCGTAGTTGCAGCCGCGCATGATCGGGACCCAGGCGTTGATGCCTTCGCCCCGCTTGGCCGACCACAGGCGATCTTCGAAGTCGCCGAAGTCCGTGGCCACTAGGCGGCCCCGTTCCTCGATCTGGTCCAGCAACTGGGGCATGTGGACGAACTGGTCGGTGCCCACCACCAGATCGATGTAGGGGAAGCGTTTGACCAGGGCTTCTTTCTCCCGTTGGGCCATGCAGCCCATGACCCCGATGGTCAGCTTGCCGCCGGTTTTTTTCCGCTGTTCCTTGATCGCCTTGAGTTCCCCCAGGCGGCCCCGGACCTTGGCCTCGGCGTGGTCCCGGACGGCGCAGGTGTTGTAGAGGACCAGGTCGGCCCCGGCGGGGTCCTCCACCTGGGCCCAGCCGGCTTCGCCTAGGCGGGCGAGGACGACTTCGGTGTCCGCCAGATTCATCTGGCAGCCGAAGGTTTCGATGAACACGGTCTTGGACATGGGCCTGGCGATGGTTAGGGGCGGGCGGGGATGCTCAGGGATTCCCCCAGCGGGCAACGGATCAGTGCTTTCCGGGGCCTGACCCGGCCCTAGCGTCCCAGGCATGCCTGTAACTCCCGCCGCCAGCCCCCTGAAGATCCTCCACGTCGCCAGCGAGATGGCGCCGTTCATCAAGACCGGCGGTCTGGCGGATGTGGCCGGAGCCCTCCCCGCCGCCCTGGCCCGGATGGGCCATGATGTGAAGGTGGCGATCCCCGGGTACCGCAAGGCCTTGGCGGCGGCGGGCAAACGGGGCATTACCTGGGCCGCGGTGCCCATGACCATCGAGGTCGGCGGCATCGACCACCAAGTGGGGATCGGCACCGTGGTCATGGCCCCGGGGTTCACGGTCCACCTCCTGGCCTGCAACGAACTGTTCGACCGGGATGGGATCTACGGACCCTCCCCCAGCCAGGACTACGACGATAACGCCCGGCGTTTTGCCGTGTTCTGCAAGGCCGCCCTGGCATTGCCCGGGGCCCTGGGCTGGGCGCCCCATGTGGTCCACGGCCACGACTGGCAGGCGGGCCTGGTGCCGGCCCTGCTGGAACGGGGCTATGGCAATGTGCTGCCTGCCACCCGCAGCGTGTTCAGCATCCACAATATCGCCTACCAGGGCCAGTTCTGGCACTGGGATATGAAGCTCACTGGCTTGGACTGGTCGCTGTTCAATCCCCTGTTCTGCGAGCATTACGGCAAGCTGAACCTGCTGAAGACCGGCATCGTCTTCGCCGATCGGGTAACTACGGTGAGCCGGACCTACGCTGGCGAGATCCAGCAGGGGGAATTCGCCTTCGGCCTGGAATCGGTGATCAAGGGCACCGCCTACAAGCTGTCGGGGATCACCAACGGCATCGACACCCAGGAATGGGACCCGGCCAAGGATCCCCACCTGGCCAAGGCCTTCTCCGCCGAGGACCTGTCGGGCAAGGCCGCCTGTGCGGCTGCCCTGCGCAAGGACTGCGGCCTGGTGAACGCCCCCGGGGCGGCCCTGGTATCGGTGGTCAGCCGCCTGGTGGAGCAGAAGGGCATCGACCTGATCATCGACGCGGTGACTCCGTACATCCTCGCTGGACGGATGCAGTTGATCGTCCTGGGCACCGGGGACTACCACTTGGAACAGCGCCTCAATCAGCTTCAAGCCCGGCACCCGGGCTGGGTCTACGTCTGGTACGGCTACAATGAGCCCTTGGCCCATCAGGTCATCGGCGGCAGCGACATTTTCCTGATGCCCAGCCGCACCGAGCCCTGTGGCTTGACCCAGATGTACGCCATGCGCTACGGCACTCTGCCCATCGTCCGCTTCACCGGCGGCCTGGCGGACACGGTGAAGGACGTGGCCACGGGCAACGGTACCGGTTTCACCTTCGGCCCGGTGGATCTGGGGCATTTCTCCAGCGTCCTGGATCGAGCGTTGGGCCTCTACGCCCACTTCCCCGGGGAATGGCGGGATGCCCAGGTCCAGGCCATGGGCCAGGACAACAGCTGGGATCGGGTGGCGGCGGAATACGCGGGATTGTACCGGCGGATTTGCATTCCCGCCTGAAGACGCTCAGGTCATCCAGGCGGGACGGCGGACGATCACCACGGCGCGGCGGATGGCCATGCCTCGGCGGATGAGGAGATCGATCAGGGCTTGCCGCTGATCATCGTACAGGTTGGAGTTCACTTTGAGACCTGGATAACGGTTCAAATCCAAATTGGGCAGATCGGTTGATCGAGGTCGTAAACGATTCCAGACGACTTCCCAAGAGAGGCTGGGACCTTGGGCTTGGCTGAAGGCCAGC
>CANIXE010000061.1 GCA_947470885.1 Planctomycetota bacterium | reverse complement strand
TCACCAATTATTGGTACATCGTCATTGGCATAATTGTTGGTACCATCGTCGGCTATATCCTCGCCATGAGGAGCCGTGACATGCAACGGATCCGGGACATGGTCTTCATGAAAATCCCGGTGTTCGGTCCCTTGAGCCAGAAGGTAACCCTGAGCCGATTTGCCCGGACGTTTGGTACCTTGTTATCATCCGGCGTGCCCCTGCTGGGTGCCCTAGAAATCGTCGCCAGCACTGCGGGCAACATCGTGGTGGAGGAAACCCTGCTGGCCACCCGGGACAGCGTCAAACGCGGGGAAAGCTTGACGAGCCATCTCCAGACCTCGTGGATCTTTCCGCCGATGGTGGTGAAGATGATGGCGATTGGTGAAAAGTCCGGTGCCCTGGAACAGCTCCTGTACAAGATTGCTGATTTTTACGACGACCAGGTCCATGCGATGGTGAAGTCCCTGACCAGCCTGATCGAACCGATCATGTTGTCGGTCATGGGTGCGGTGGTGGGTACCGTGGTCATCGCGATCTTCATGCCCATCCTGGAACTCCAGAAGCAGCTGTCCTGATCCCAACAGGTCGACGTCGGTCATGAGCACCCGTTTAGCCCATTCCGCCCGGCTGGTGAGCCTGCTTCGATTGCTCCTCCTGGCCCTGGCCTTGGGTGTGCTGGTTTTCGCGGTGGAAGGGGTTGATCAACCCACCGGCATCCTGGTGGTGGTCCGATGGATCCTGGTGGCAGTCGCAGGGATGGCGACTGTCCTGATCTTCACGGTCCATTGGACCCGTTGGACCTGGCAGATCGTCCTCCACTTGGTGTTCGATCTGCTGTGGTTGGGGGTGCTCCTCTATGGAACCGGCGGCGTGGCTTCTCCGGCGGTGCCACTCCTGTTTGCGGTGGTCCTGATCGCCAACTTGGTAATCCCTGGTGCCGCCCCGTTTGTCATTTCCGCTTTGGCTGCCCTGGTCTTGGCGGTGGTGGCCGCCTTGTACCTGGGGGGCAATGCGCCCTTGCCAGCGGCGTGGCTCCAGGCCCGGCCAGCCCTTCTCGATACCCACCGCATCCTGGGGCAGCTGGCGGTCCAGGTGGGGGGATTGTTCCTGGTGGACCTGCTGGCCCAACTGCTGACTCGTCGGCTCCGGGAACAGCGCCTTTATACCAGTGAATTGCTGGGGCATCTGGGGGAGGGTGTGGTGGCTATCGATTCCCTGGGGCAGGTAGCTTATGCGAATGAGGAATCCATTCGCCTGTTGGATCTCCCAGACACGGAAATTGTCGGCCGACCGATCTTGGAGCTGATCGGGGCCCCAAGCTTGGCCCCGGTCCGGGATCTCATCGGAAACAACGGCCGATCCCAGGTACGTCGGATGGAAGGTTCCGAGGGTCGTCATTTGGTACTTCGCCTGTCGGCCATGACCGATGATCATGGTAACTCCCTGGGCCAGATCCTGCTGGTGTCCGACGAGACCCGGGTGCTTCTGCTGGAGGAAAGTGCCCGTCGGGCGGAACATCTCGCTGGTCTGGGGGAGATGGCCGCAGGGATCGCCCATGAAATCCGTAATCCCCTGGCGAGTCTTCGGGGGTGCGCCCAGGAATTGGCTGACGTCGTCCAGAAGGGGGATCCGGCGGATGCCCGGACTTTATCCACCATCCTGGTCACCGAAGCGGATCGCCTGGGACGTATCGTGGAGGATTTTCTCCAGTTGTCGAAAATGCGTTCGCCCTATTGCTCCCGGTTGGATCCCGGAGAGGTCTTCCATGAATTGGAACGTCTGTTCAAAAGCCGCCGGGATCTACCCCCCGGCCTGGAACTGACTTGGGAGATTGATGAATCCTGTCCGGATCTCCATGCGGATGCCGACCAGATCCGACAAGTCCTGACCAACTTGGTGACGAATGCCCTGGATGCCGTCCGACTGGTGGCCCATCCGGTGGTTCACTGCCGGGCCCGTTCCACCTCTCCAGAGGAGAACCCCTTGGATGGTCCCACTGTGGTCCTGTCCGTCCAGGATAATGGCCATGGCATTCCCCTGGATCAACAACAGCGTATTTTCACCCCATTTTTCAGTACCAAGGCCCAGGGCACCGGACTTGGCCTGAGCTTGGTGGACCGGATCATCCGGGAACACGAAGGGGTGGTCCGCCTGCAAAGCACCCCTGGACGGGGTACCATCCTGACCATCTACCTGCCGTCCTACAGCAACACCCGGGAATACCGACGGCCCGGAACGACGATATCTTCGGCGATCAATCCCATCCACCGGGAGCGCGATGCTTGAGTCGAATTACGAACGGGCGTAGATCCGGTAATCGACTTCGCTGAAACAGTTGTCCCGCCAGACGATGGCTTCCAAAGACGCCGGTTCTATCCGATTGCCCAGGATCATGTCGTGAAGCCCGGTGAAGCGGTTGAGGTGGTCCTTGGTCCGGCGCACCGCATACGGCACGGTGGTGCCGGTGGTCATGATGAAGGCCCAGTCGCTGGATTGGGCGAGCAGCAGTTCCCGGGCGCATTGGTTCAAGGCCCGCTTCAGGTCACCAGTGGCCTCCGGGAATTGCCGGGCCAGGGCAATCATCCGCAATTCGGCCATGTGCAGATGGCGGTAGATCCAGTCATTGGTGGGATTGATCCACACCCCATTGTAGCCCGCATCGCCCCACGAACTGGCGCTGGGCATGACCACCTGATTCACCGGACTGTCCGCCAGGACCTCGCTGGCGGTCATCGGCAGGATGGCATGGCCCCCGGCCTGACTGGCCCGGAAGATGCTCTCGATGAACTGGGGACCTTCGTACCACCAGTGGCCGAACAGTTCCGCATCGTAGGGACTGACGATCACCGGCGGACGCTGGATCAGGCCGCCGATGTGCCGGGCCTGGAGCAATCGTTGGTGGACGAAGTCAGCTCCGTGACCCATGGCCTGGCCGAAGGCTGGCGTCGGCCGGTAGGCCTGTTTTTCGTGGAGGGGGATCTTGCCAGTGACTTTGTGGTATTTCAGGCCCAAGTTGCGGCGGACGCCATCTGGGTGGAGGAAGCCACGCACATAATCGTAGTCGCCGTCGTAGCCCAGATCCCGGTAGAATTCCCGGTAATTGGGATCGCCGGGATAGCCGGATTCCGACGACCATACGGAACGGCTGCTTTCCGGGTCCCGACCGAAGGCGGCCACGCCGGATGGGGTATAAACGGGGGCATACACGCCGTACCGGGGCCGCGGCTCACCGTAATAGATGCCATGGGTGTCGACGAAGAAAAAGCGGAATCCCGCTTCCGCCAGGAGGGTTTCCACCCCGGGGACGAACCCACATTCCGCCAGCCAGATGCCAGCGGGCTGGCGGTCGAAATGTTTCCGGTAGTTGGCGACGGCTATTTCGATCTGGGCCCGGCGGGATTCCGTGGTCAGCATCAAGGGCAGGAAGCCGTGGGTCGCGGTGCAGGTGATCGGTTCAATCACTCCCAGGTCCATCAGATGTTTGACCCAGCGGAGCAGGTTGCCCCCCCAGCGTTCCATTTGGGCCAGACAGAACCGGAAGTGATCCCGGTACATCACTGCGGCTTCGGCAAACGGACTATGGGCCTTGGCCGGGACCTCTTGATCCGCCAATTCTAACAGGCGGCTGACCCGCCGACGATAGCGGTCCTGCAATAACGGATCCGCCAGCATTTCACACAGGGGGGGCGACCAAGTCATGGTCAACCGGGCGCGGATGCCTTCCTTATGCAATTGCTCCATCCGGTGAAGGATGGGGATGTAGGTCTCGGTGATCGCTTCGACCAGCCAGTTCTCTTCGAGGAAATGCTCGTCTTCAGGATGGCGGACGAAGGGCAGGTGCGCATGGAGCACCAGCATCAGGTGGCCGTCGGGCATGGGGATCGCTGTTTCTGATGAAAGACCGGTGGATCAGGTCGGGATAGACTGGGCCGACCGGAAGCTGCCAGGGGAATGGGACCGCAGGGGCGTCGGAGGGTTCCGGCGTTCCCCAGTGACCGTCAGCGTGGGCGACGCCGGGCCGGGACTTTTTTGATGGTCTCGACCCCGGAGATCTGGCCAGGCCGGGGCGGGGGTACTGCCGCAGTGGGCGCAGCAGGTTGGTTGGTGGATGGCCCAGTGGTGGGGCTCGCAGGGCTGGCGGGATTTTCCGCCACCGGTCCGGTGGAAATCGTTGAACTCGGGTTTTCCACTGGGTTCGCAGCCTTGGGACTGGAGGGCAACCCTGGGCTTTCCTGGACAAACACCGGGGTGGTACTCCACCGGGAATGACTGGAGAACACCCCGCTGCTCAGGCTGTGGCTGCTCAGGCTGTGGCTGGACAACAGGTGGCTCGACAGGCCTCCTGCCAGGACGTGGCTGGACTGGAGCGTGTGGCTGCTCAGGCCGCCGACCGCGACCCGTTTGCCCAGACGGGAAGATGAGGATTCCCCACCGGCGGTGCTGGCGGCACCTCCTAAAAGGCCTGCGTTGTCGCCGAGTTCACCGACGGTGTCCTCCCCCACCGCCACTTCCCGGGCATTCAAGCTGCGCTTTAGGAACCGGTTAAGGGAGCTTTCCCCCACGGCGGGGGAGCCTGAGCGTTCCAGGAGTTCGTGGAAATGTTCGTCCACTTCCATCCAGGCTTCGTCATGGCGTTCGCTGGGGCCGATGGCCGGGGTGGCCACGATGTTGCTGTCGGCGCACAGGGCGTGGAGCCGGCCATCCCGACTGCGCAGGGCCAGGCGGGCCCGGTAGCTGGTGCCGGGGGCGACGGTCAGGTAATAGTTGCCACCCCGAAGGTCGATCTCCCGCTGTTCGGTGCCATGTTGGCCTTCGATGAGCAGGACCGGCGTGGCGCCATCGCCGGCAAAGCCGCTGGCCCGCTGGTGGGTGGCGGCGGTGATTTCCCAGTAGGCGAAGATGTGATGGGGATCCTGGACCAACAGGACCAGGCGATCGATACCGTACTGATCGGGGATGGGCAGGCCGGGGTCCGGTCCCTGATGGACTGCCGCTGGAGCAGCGGCAGTGGCCAGGGACGAACTGCCCGCCGGCGCTTCCACCGGTGCGGAGATCGGTTTTACCGCTGGGGCTTCCTGGATCAGCGGCAAGAGCGCAGTCACCAGCTGGTCCTTGCGCAGTTTGGCCGGCAGCGACAGGCCGTGGCGCTCGGCCAAGGCCCGGAGATCCTTCACGGTCAATTGCTGAAGATCGGTGCTGGTCATGGGTGTCTCCGTTCGTGCCGGTGGTCAGGATTGTCGAGGCGGTTGATGAAGAGTCTGATGTGATCCGTGAGAAGCCGGTGGCGCTTCGCGTTGATGTCGATGCGGTCGAGCAGCCAGAGCACCGCCTCGGTGTCGACCCCCGTGGAGGTATCCTCCTGGGCAAGCGCCCAGCGGATCACATCCAGGTTTTCCCCGCCGTCAGCCAAGATGAGTGCCACCTGGTGCAGCACTGGTTCTGGAACCTTGAATTCCACGGTTTGTCGGGCCAGAAGACCGAAATCCGCGTCATCGAAGGCTCCCCAGCATCGCCAACCATACAGGTGCTCCATCAGCTTGGCCCGGACGAAGCCCTTCCAATAGCGGTCGATCCAGTCCACTAGAGCGCCATCCCCCAGGTCCCGGCGATTGCGCTCGCTCTCAATCCACTTGTGCCGCTCCATCGCCGCCAAGGCGTGGGCGGTCAGGCTGTGGATCACCAGACCGTCGTGGCGTTCCCAGTCGGCGGTCAGGCGGCCCTCCGGCAGGTCGCTCAGGGCGAGGAAGGAGCCGGAGCCCATCGTTCAGGCCTTGGTGACGATCTGGTTCTTACCGATCACCACCACGCCGCTTTCGGTAACCTTGAATCGTCTAGCGTCCTCGTCTCGATTGTAGCCAATCACATCGTTGGGCGGGATCTTCACATGTTTGTCGATGATACAGCGGCGGACTCGGGCACCCCGGCCGATCTCCACATCATCCAACAGGACGCTGCTGTGGACCTCGGCGTAGCTATGGACCCGGCAGGCCCGTCCGATCACCGAGTCGATCACCGTGCTGCCGCTGACAACCGAACCTTCGCAGACCACCGACTGGATCGCCTGACCGACCCGGCCTTCGGAGTTGTGGACAAATTTAGCGGGGGGATAGTGGAAGGGTTCGCTGCGGATCGGCCAATCCTGATTGTACAAATCCAGCTGGGGCATGATCGCCCGCAGATCCATGGTCGCCTCATAATAGGCATCCAGGGTTCCCACATCCCGCCAGTAACCATCATTTTCAAAATTCGCGCTGCCGGGGATGCGGTTGCGGTTGTAGTCGTAGGCGTACAGGCGCTTGCCCTCAGCCAAGAGGTTGGGCAGCACGTCCTTGCCGAAATCGTGGCTGCTGTGGTCGCAGTGGGCGTCTTCAGTCAAGGCGTCGTGGAGAATTTGCCGGCTGAAAATGTAGTTGCCCATGCTGGCCAGAACCAGGTCCGGACGACCGGGGATGGTGGTCGGATTCTTCTTGGGTTTTTCTTGGAAACCGATGATCCGCCAGTTTTCATCGACCTGGATCACCCCAAACTGGTTGGCTTCCTCCACCGGCACCGGGATGGCGGCGATGGACACGTCGGCGTTTACTTCACGGTGGAAGGCGAGCATCTGTTCCACGTTCATCTTGAACACGTGGTCACCGCCGAAGATCGCGATGATCTCTGGATCCCGGTCCTTGATCAGGTTCATGTTTTGGAAGATGGCATCCGCCGTACCCCGGTACCAGTGTTCGCCGGTGCGTTGCTGGGCCGGCACGGCGCTGATGAAATGGTCGGTGAGCATCGACCCAAAATTCCACGTGGAATTCAAATGCTCCATCAGGCTCTGGCTTTTGAACTGGGTCAGCACATAGGTGCTGTAAATGCCGGAATTTATCAGGTTCGACAGGACGAAGTCGATGATCCGGTATTTGCCGCCGAAGGGCACTGCGGGCTTGGCCCGGTCGGCGGTGAGGGGTTCGAGGCGGGTTCCTTTGCCGCCAGCCATGACAAAAGCGAGGGTCTTGATACGCATGGTGTCCCGTTCGCACTCCTGTGCGGTCGAACGCTACCTATGGGAGGAGGATTGCCAGACGGCAGATAACGGTGGGTAAATCCAGCCAATCCATACACAGTCTTGGACTTGTCAGGCGCTCCAGGGCGGATATGGCCCTCCATGGTCCTGTTGTCACCAGCGCGTCTCGCCATCGCTATCCTGCTTGTCCTCGGTCTGGTGGGCGCATTGGGCATCCGTAGTGAAGCTGGGCTGCCCACCAGCGTATTGGAGCGGATCCTCCATCTGGATGCGGGTATGACTGCCCCCCAGGACCGACTGCTGGCACCCCTGTCCCGAGATGTCCAGGGCCATGTGCAGCTGCTCGGCACCGATGACTTGGGGCGTAACCTGGCCCTGCGCCTTGCCGTGGCCCTGGGCACCAGCCTGGCCATCGCCAGCACCGGAGCCCTGGTGGCCTTGGGGATCGGCACCGGCATCGGTACTGCGGCGGGTCTGGCAGGCGGGCGGGGAGATGCCTGGCTGATGCGGGCCACCGAGGTCACCGCGGCGATCCCGGCAGTGCTGCTGACCATGGTCCTGGTGGCGGTACTGCGTTCGTGGGGAGATGGGGTGGTGTTCGCGGCGATGGGGTTGCTGTTCTGGCAACCGGTGGCCCGGCTGGTCCGGGCCCGGGTGCTGCGCCTACGTAATGAGCCGTATTTTGAGGCGGCCCGGGCCATCGGCGCCCCGCCCTGGCATCGCATCCGCCGCCACCTGCTGCCGGGTCTGTGGCCGACGGTCCTCACCGCCGGGGCATTGTTATTGCCCCGACTGATCCTCCTGGAAAGCCTGCTGGCCTACCTGGGGGTCAGCACCAGCCCCCATTCATTTGGGCGGATCATTGCCGGGGTCACCGCAACCTTGACCCCGTTGTCGCCATCCTGGTGGCCGGTCATCGTGCCCTGTGGGATTTTGGCCTTGTTTGTGCTTTGTCTGAATGTCGTCCTGGATGATCTGGACCGGCGTCGGTCAGTCTGACCCGTCTGCCAGGTTGCTCCCGAGACGCCGCTGATAGACCCTGCCCACCACTGAGAGGAACATCATGGCCACCGAGTTCACCGACGCCAACTTCGCCACCGAGGTCATCGCCTCCGACAAGCCCGTGCTGGTCGATTTCTGGGCCCCGTGGTGCGGCCCCTGCAAGATGATCGGCCCGATCGTCGAGAAGCTGTCCAAGGAACTGGCCGGCACCGTCAAGATCGGCAAGGTCAATGTCGACGACAACCAGGCCGTCGCCGCCGAGTACGGCGTGATGTCCATCCCCACCCTGATCCTGTTCAAGGGCGGCAAGGCCGTGGCCACGACCCAGGGCTTCCAGCCCGAGCCAAAGCTCCGGGCCTTCATCGACGCCAACAAGTAATCCGTTGGTCTTCGATCCTGCGACCGGCTCCATCACCCAGGTGATGGAGCCGGTCGTGTTTTTGCGGCGCTGGCAGCGCTTCTTCGCGGCGGTCCGCCGGGCGGACGGCAGTGAATTGACAGTGCATCTGCCCAACACGGGCAGTATGGCCAGCCTGAACGAACCGGGCCGCCCAGCGTGGATCCGGGCAGCGGCCAATCCCAAGCGCAAGTTGTCCCACACCCTGGTTCTGATGGGTTTGCCTGGGGATGGCGTGGCGGTGGTGGATACGTCCTTGCCCAATCGCCTGGCCCAAGCTGCGGTCCTCGCCGGTCGGATCCCCGCCCTGGCTGGCTATGTTCGCATTCAGCCCGAGGCCCCCATCGGGGTCGGCGGGCGGCGCTGCGATCTGCTGCTCACCGATCACTCGTCCCGGGCGGATTGCTGGGTGGAGGTCAAGAACGTTACCTGGTCCAGGACCCCGGGGCTGGCGGAATTCCCCGATGCGGTCAGCGCCCGGGGAAAGGCCCACCTGGAAGAACTGGTCGGAGTGGTCCGCCGGGGCGGCCGGGCGGTGCAACTGTACTTGGTGGACCGCACGGACTGCGAACGCTGCAGCTTGGCCGGGGATTTGGATCCCGCCTACGCGGCTGCCGCCAAGCTGGCCCTGGCGGCAGGTGTGGAATTCCTGGGGGTGGGTCTGAATGTCCGTCGTCAGGGGGACACGTTCAGCCTGAACGTCGGTCGGGAATGTTCCTACCACGCAGAGAGCTGATTCTCCCGGGCAGAGTCGTTGCATCGCTCCATCGTGATGCAATGATGGAATCATGAGCCACCTGGAGGAGCGTCTTCGCCTGTTCGCCGACGAAACCCGGCTGCGCCTGCTGCATCTCCTGGCCGAAGAGCCGCTGACGGTGGCTGAGCTGCAGGAAGTCCTGG
>CANIXE010000060.1 GCA_947470885.1 Planctomycetota bacterium | reverse complement strand
GGCCCATGACCTGACCATGTGGGGCTTGTCCCTGGCCAGCCATAGTCCTTCCCTGTGCGCCTGGTTGGCGGGTCAGCATGCGGTGGCCGATCCCCGGTTGGTCCAAACCGTGTGGGGCCGGACCTTTCGCGCTCCGGTGGGCCTGGCGGATCAAGGGCAGGACGGATTCCAATTCAGGAATTCCCTCCAACTGAACATAAGAGCCGGTACCCGAGCCCTCGGACATCAACCGACCCAGATGATGGAGCAATCCCGCCAGGTAGAGGCGTTCCCCCACCGTCGCGTCCAAGTGCATCGCCCGCCCGAGGGCGGCACAAGCCTTGGCGCAGCGTTCCCCCACCCCGACTTCCTTGGTCCGGGTTTCCAGGGCGCGGACCATGGTGACCAGCAGATGCCGGGTGGCATCTTTGTGCCGCCGCCGTTCATCGGCCGCGGCTTGGGCAAGGCCGATCTGGATGGACACGGCGGAAACCAGCTCCAGATCGAACTGGTCAAAGGCCACCATGCCGGCGGGTCCATTGACGCTGCCGGTGCCTCGACTGAGGTAGACCACACCCCGAACCTGACCGCCCACCGCCAGGGGCACGCTGACCACCGAGCGGATGCCCTTCAGGCTGATGGACGCGTTGCGGGCAAAGCGGTCGTCCTCCTGGGCGTTGGCGCTGTGGAGCGCTTTATTTTCGGTGAAGGTCTTCTTGATGATGGAGCGGCTGATGATCGGCTGAATGTGGGCCGCGGCGGTCCGCACCACCGAGGGCATCAGCTTGCCGGTGACGGGGTCCCGGCGGAAGATGAGGGCTGATTCTGCCGGCATTGCCGCGATCAGGCAGTCCAGCACCCGGGCCTCTTGCTCGGTCCCGGATCCGGGATCGGAGAGGATCCGACCGATCTGATAGAGGATCCGTAGGCCTTTGGAATTGTCCTTTTCGGGCGCGGACTCCGCCGGTTCGCTGATGTCGGACAGCTCATCCAGGCGGAATTCCAGGGTGTTGCTCAACATGTCCGGATCGTCGTTGTAGGCGATGCGGTTGCTGCTGTCGTCATCCGAGATGGCGGCGCCGACCTCGTACACCAGTTCGGTGCTGCCGATCTTGATGACATCCCCAACCCGGAGCAGTTCCTCGTCCTTCAGCTTTTCATCATTGACGTAGGTCCCGTTTTTCGAGTCCAGGTCCCGGACGAACCACATCCCCCCCACAGGGAACAGCTCGGCGTGGAACCGGCTGGCGCTGCGGTCGAGGATCTGAATCCCCGCCTCAACGTCCCGGCCGATGGTCAACGCCTTGTCCCCCAAGGTTTTCTCCCGGCCTCTGAGCGGCCCGGTGAGGATGCGGATCTTGCTCATGGTGATTCAGCCTAACGGGCCGTTCGCCCCATGCACCCCCGCCAGGGGCGCGGTGCCGATGATCGCTGTGAGATGGTGGCTAAACGCCGGAGGGACCACCACCACCGCATCCAGGGCGTTGGCCGTCTCGACGCAGACCATACCGGGCCATTCGTCGTTGCCGTAATCCACCATCTTCGCCGCCTTGGCGATCCACGGGTTCCAGACCACGGTGCTGGCGCTGCCCCGCTTGGCGATGCTGATCGTCCGGTTCCACACCCGGTCGACGATCACGGCCTCACCGGTGTGCTCGTACACCCGGTCGCACTCCCCGGCGAAGGTCACCGGGCCCTGCTGATGGCGCACGCCGGGATCCACCTTGTCCAGGTAGCGCACGCCCTCCAGGCCGGTGACTTCCGTGCGTTTGATATCGGCCACGGTGAAATAGGTGTGGAAGGCCTCGGCGCAGATGAACGGCGCGGTGCCGGTGTTGGTCACCGTGAAGACCAGCTCCAGGGTGCGGCCCACGGTGACCAGCAGAGAAAGCCGGGCGTCATGGGGCCAGACCTTCCGGGTGGCCGCATCGGTGGTGAACGACAGTTCCACCTGGCTGCGACCATCCGCCAATTCGGCGGTGCGTTCCAGGGTCCAGCGGCGGAACCGGGCGAAACCATGGGCGCCCAGGGTGGAATCCGTGGGATGGGGGCCGAACCACGGGAAGCACACCGGCACGCCGCCGCGAATGGCCTTGCCCTGGATGTAATTGCTGGCCTCGCTCATCCACAGCACCGGGCGTTCACCCGCGGGCTGGAAGCGGGCGACATGGCCGCCATCCAGGAAGATCTCAGCGGAACCCAGGGCGTTGGCGATGACGATCCGGGGCAGGTCGCCGGGGCCGGTGTCGGTGCGGATGCTAGAAGGGGAAACGCTCATGGGATCAACCTTTCAAAGCTGAGTTGAAGGCGAGGATGCTGGCCCGCTGGGCGACCCGTTCCGCCAGCTGGCGGAAGGCCAGGGCGCTGGCGCTGGCGGGATGGGAGACCACCACCGGGGTCCCGGCGTCGCCGGCCAGGCGGACGGACGGTTCCAGGGGGATCCGGCCCAGGAAGGGCAGGCAAAGCAGCGTGGCTTCTGCTTCGGCGCCACCGTGGCCGAAAATCGGCTCCACATGGCCGCACTGGGGGCAGATGAATTCCGACATGTTCTCGACGATGCCGAACCGGGGAACGTTGACCTTCTCGAACATCACCACCGAGCGGCGGACATCCGCCAGGGCCACCGCCTGGGGCGTGCTCACCACCACCGCCCCGGCCATCCGGGTCTGCTGGGCCAGGCTCATCTGGATGTCGCCGGTGCCCGGGGGCAGGTCCACCAGCAGGTAGTCCAGTTCGCCCCAATCCACATCGGTAATGAACTGCTTCAAGGCGCCGACGATCATCGGCCCCCGCCAGATCACCGGCTGACGTTCCTCCAGCAAGAAACCCATGCTGATCAGCTTGATGCCATGGGCCTCCAGGGGCAGCATTCGGCCATTGTAGACCTGGGGCTGGCGGTTGATCCCCATCATCACCGGGATCGACGGACCATAGATGTCAGCATCCAGGATGCCCACCCGGGAACCGGTGGCCGCCAGGGCGCAGGCCAGGTTCACGGTGACCGTGCTCTTGCCCACGCCGCCCTTGCCGGAACCGACGCCGATGATCTGGCCGACCCCGGGAAGGATCTCCTCGCCCCGGGGCCCCCGGGGCACCTCGGCGGTGACCTCGATCTCGGCCCGGGTGATGCCCGCCACCGAGAGGGCCGCGGCTCGGCACTGGTCCTCTAACTGTTGTTTCACCGGGCAGGCCCCGGTGGTCAGGACCAGGCGGAATTTGGCGATCCCGCCATCCACCGTGAGGTCCCGGATCATGTTCAGGGCCACCAAATCCTTGTGCAGGTCAGGATCCTGGACGGTGGCCAGGGCGGTGCGGACGGATTCCACCAGATCGGTCATAGGGGCATTCCAGGGGCTTTTTCGGGGGCTTTTTCGGGAACGAACGCAAGAGCACAACGGGCGTCGGCAATGTCCTGACGGATCTGGGCCACCAGGGCGTCCAGACCGGGGAATTTGCGTTCAGCCCGGAGACGGATCACCAGGTCCAGGGCAAGACGCTGGCCGTAGGCATCCCCAGACCAGTCGATGAGGTGGGTTTCAACGTTCGCTGGCCGGTCGGCGCCGATGGTGGGCTGACGGCCAATGTTCAGCACCGCAGGAATGCGCCGGCCGGCAAGCCAGGCCCAGGCGGCGTAGACCCCCGGCCCGGGAATCACGCTTTCCCAGGAGGTGAGATTGGCAGTGGGCACACCGATGGAACGCCCCCGGCCATCCCCGGCGATAACGGTTCCCGCCGTGCGATGGGGTCGGCCCAACAGGCCCGCCGCGAGATCCACGCATCCATCCGCCAGCAAGCCACGGATACGGCTGGAGGACACGACGCCGTGGTCCTCCAGCAAAGGCATGATCACCGTCGCCAGGCCCTGGACCTTGGCGGCGGCAGCAAAATCCCCCGCCGCGTACGCCCGCTGTGGCCCACCACGAAAGTCCTCGCCGATGACCAGCGCGGTGGGATCCACGCGTTCCCGGAGAACTGCGATGAACTGCCGAGGCTCCAGGCTACGGATCTGCGCAAAGGGCAGGGTGACCTCCTGGACCGACCAATCCGCCAACACTTCCAGGCGATCCGCCGGGGCGAGGAGGGGCAGACGAGGCGCCCAACCCAGGGCCTCGGCCATGCCCTCAAAACGCAGCATCACCGGCGGACCCAGACGGCGCGCGGTCTCCACCAGCAGCCGGTGCCCGCGATGAAGGGCGTCGAATTTGCCGATGGCGACCACGCTCATTCGTCGAGCCAGCGCAATCGCTGATGATTCGCGACGTCCTTCCATACCGGACGCAGGAGTTCCCGGTCCACGATGGCATAATCCCGGTCAAGGATGGCCTGGGCGCAGCGGCTGCCGGTCTCGGGATTTTTGGCCAGATCCTCAGCCAAGCGGGCGGTCTTGCGCCGCAACCGGCCCTCGTTCCGTTCATAGCTGGCAGCGCTCACCGACCGCTGATTGGCGTCACCCTCGTTCTTCGGCGTACCTTCGTTCCAGGTGCGGACCTCCTGCCAGGCCTTCAAGGAGTCCAGGTAGGCCTTGAGGGCCACCAGATGCCGCCCCTGGTTGCGCCGGATGTTGCCATCGGATTCCAGGGCCAAGGGGATCATCCGCCGGACGAACTGGGCGGACAGATAACCATGGCCATCGGTTCGGCCATCCGCCAGGGCTATACAGCAGCGGTAGAGCAGGGCGGAAATAGCGAAATTGCTGGCCCCGGGTTCCGGGGGCTGCTCGTGGCGGTAGGCCGGCAGGACCTGGCGATTCACTTCGGCGAGGACCGGAGCCAGCACGGGAGCCCACTTTGCCGCCTCCACTTCATCATGGAACAAATCGCCCTTGTGGTGGAAAAGCCAGGCCAGGTGGCGCAGCAGCTTTTCGCTGTGGGGATTGCGTTCGAACCCCCGAATGGCGGTTTCAATGCCCGCCTGGATCCATGACCACTTGGCCCGGCGATCCTCCACCTCATGGCTGAGGTTGTAAGCCAAGTCCCAGGCCATGTATTGCCAAGGCTGTTCGAACCGGGGCTGAATCCGACTGATCGCCTGGAACAAGGCCACGCTTTCGTAGAAACGACCGTTCTGTTTGGCCGAATCAGCGCGCATCCACAGAAGATCGCAAGCCAGACCACGGAACCCGCCCAGCATCAAAGTGCCTGCGAATTCCCCCGGGGTCAGGGCCGCAAAGATTTCTTGCTGGGGCGCCAGCTCCTGCCGGCGAGGGGCGATGACCCACCAGGCCAGAGCCTGGGCGGCGACCAGGCAGGTGAGGCCGGCAACGAGGATCCTGGGACCAGGGTTCATAGTTCCTTCCGGGCCAAGCTGAACCAGGCCAGCACGAGGAAGACCACAGCGTAGAGTCCAAAGTACATCCACGCCGCTCCTACCGCCGTCCAGGGAATCGATTGGCTGGCAGCCAGATTGGCGGCCACGCTGAAACGGTCGAAATCCGGCAACAGCACCTGGGCCAGCTGGAGCAACCGGGCCACCGGCGCCGAGAGCTTTTCATAGGCCAGGGTGTCCTGGATCGTCCACAGGGCATTGCCGGCGAAGAACATCGTAAGTCCCGCCAAGAGGGTCACACCGATGTTGCTGACCGTGGCCACCAGCAAGGTTCCCGCCGCCAGCAATCCCGCCGAGGCCATCAGCACCAGGCCACCCCGCACCAGGTTCAGCAGAAAGCCGCCGCCGGGCCGGGCCACCAGCACCGTGGCATTCCGGGTGAGCACCAAGGTGCTCCGGGAATCCAAGCGGGTGATCTGAATGATCGTGGTGCCATCAGGGGCGATGACATCCGGGGTCAGGCGCAGGCGGGCGAAATCCTGGACCATGTCATTCCGGCTGGAATCCCGGTGGCGAAGCACCACCTGACCGGGACCGGGCTTGGCCCCGTCGGTGCCAAAACCATAGGGCGAGGCGGGATCCAGGCTCAGCAACCGTTGCCCGCCCTTGCCGGGGGCGGCGGTCACGGACACGAGACTTTCCTCCAGCGCCATCTGGTCGCCGACACCCCGGACCTGGACCCGCACCAGCAGCTCCAGGCCGTCTTGGGGGCCCTCGGTGGGCAGGCCGGCGATGGTCCAACGGATGCCTCCACCGGGTTGACCGGAGAGCATCCGCCGGCTGCTGTCATCGGTGATGGTGATGGGTTCACCCAGGGGGCTGACTTCCTCCCAGGCGACCACCTTGTGAACATCCCGCATCTGGGGCAGGGCCGGGAACACCGTCGACATCACCAGGGTGCCCACCACCGCCAAGGCCAGCATGCCTGCCGTGAGGATACCCATGACCCCCAGCCAACGGCCCACCACGTAGGCCCAACGGCTGAGGGGCTTGGCGAACAGCAGGTAGGCAACCCGGGCGTCCAGGTCCCGGCGTACCTGACCGGCGGCCACGAGGATCGACAGCAGCACGGTGACGAAACCGATGACTGCGGTGATCCCCACCACCGCCAGTTTCAGCTTGGCGGAATCATCCACCGCCCCCAGGCGCAGACCGATGGCCATGAGCAGCCCCGCACCGGCGGCGAACGGCAGCCACAACCGCTGACGTACCGCCTCGCGGATGCTCAAGGCGGCAATGGCATAGATGCCTACCAGCTGGCTCACGGCTTGCTGCCCCCGCCCTTGGCCTCGGTGATGATCCGCCGGAAATGGGATTCCAGGCGTTCCCGGGGAGGAGCCACGGACACCAAGCTGGAACCCGCTGCATTGCGGATCGCCGCCAATTGCTCGGCATTGGGACCTTTGAGTTCGACCTGGATCCGGTCATCCGCCCGAAGAAGCGCATCCACGGGACCAAGCTCCCGGAGCACACCTTGGTGAAGAATGGCGATGCGGTCGCAGACGTCCTCCACATCCGCCAGCAGGTGGCTGCATAACAGGACGGTCTTTCCAGCCTGTTTCAGGCGGATGATCAAGTCCTTCACTTCCGCCGAACCGATGGGATCCAGGCCGCTGGTGGGCTCATCAAGGATTACCAGGGCGGGGTCGTTGATCAGGGTCTGGGCCAGGCCCAGGCGCCGGGCCATGCCCTTGCTGTATTCCCCCAGGCGGCGCTTACGGGCGTGATCCAGGCCCACCAGCTTGATCAGCTCGTCGGTCCGGGACTTGATGAGGGCGCTGGGCAGACCGAACAACCGGCCGAAAAAGGCCAGGGTCTCCTCAGCATCAAGGAAGCGGTAGAGATAAGTTTCTTCGGGCAGGTAGCCGATCCGTCGTTTCGCATCCTGGTCGCCGGGATCCCGACCAAACACAAAGGCCTCCCCCTTGGTGGGCGACAACAGGCCCAGGAGGAGCTTGATGGTGGTCGTCTTGCCGGAACCGTTCGGCCCAAGAAGGCCGAATACCTCGCCGGGGGCGACCTCCAGATCCAACCCGGCCAGGGCCTGGACCCGGGGCCGGCCCCAGAAATCGTGGTAGGTCTTGCCAAGACCGACAGTGCGGAGGACCGGAGTTGCGGCAGGCGTCGGGACGGTCATGGGTGGGCAGCGTAGCCCGGTCCGCCGTGCGCAACACCACCCCGGCCCGGCAGGGCCTTCCCATTGTGACGCAGCCCGGGCCGCATGTCATGCCGCCCATGCGTCCACTCACCGTCGGCGGCTCCCTCCTGATGCTGGCCATCGCTCTTGGCGGCTGCGCGGACAACGCCTATTACCAGTCCCGGTCCATGCCAACCTCGTCCGAAGAATCCTTCGGCTTCGGTGAACGGCTGTTTTGGCGCGGCGACAAGGAAGTGTACGAACTCCCCGCCCGACCACCGGCCCGGGAACAAAATGAGGATGAAACCCACCGTAGCCGGGTGGATTGCCAACCGCCGGGTCAACATTTCCTGCCTGTGACCATCGCCAGCATCCACGACGAAAAGCCGGGCCACATCCAGGCGCCGGTTTCCGGACCTATCGGTGGTTATGACGACCGGCCACGGATCCCTGCAGACCGGACCCCTGGCAAGGCATCCAGTCTGGTCGCCTGGGAGGAAGTCCACCAGGTCGGCGCCCGGGAACCACTGCCCCAGCAAGGCATCGGCGGCTACGACGACCGGCAACAATCCCAACGGGCTTCCGGGTCGCAAAACATGCCCGCGACGAAGATCAGCGCTCTGGGGGAACCCGAGGGCTGGTGCGCCCCCGTCAAACCCTGAATCACGCCCGGGGAACAATCCCTGGGAATGCCCCGCCTAGGCCGACAATCAGCATTTGCACCGCAATGGCGGCCAACAGAAGGCCTTCTAGACGCAGCAGGATGCCCAGCAGCACCGGGGTGAGCCAACGCTGCATCGCTACGGCAAACCAGAAACACACCAGGACGCTGAGCCCGCCGAGGATAACGGCGATCAGCACGGGCCACAGCCCTGCCTCGCCACCCTGGATGCGCATGACTAGCACCGAGGTAATGGAACCGGGGCCGGCAAGCATGGGGATGCCCAAGGGGATCACCCCGACTTCGCTGCGCTGAACACCTTCTTCCATCTCAGGATCCGTGGTGGACATCCGAGTCTGACGCATCTGGATCATGTCCAGGGCATACAAAAACAGGATCACCCCACCGGCAATGCGGAAGGCATCCAAGGTGATCCCGAAGAATCGGAACGCCGCATCCCCCAGCAGGGCAGCGGCGATCAGAGTGATGGTCGTGGTCACTGCCGCGATCAACCCGGTTCGACGGCGACGTTCCAGGGAATCCGTCACCGTCATCGCCAAGAACAGCGGCACCGCCCCGAGGGGGCTGATGATCACGAACAGCGTGACGAACAACCGGGTGAGTTCGGCAATATCCATGGATCAGCGATCCATGTCAGGCCGCCGGACGAACGGACACGCCCGCCGTCGCGAGATCACGTTTGATGCCCGCCACGGTGTAATCCCCGTAATGGACCATGCTCGCCACCAAGGCGGCATCTGCCTTGCCCACGGTCAACGCCTCCACCAAGTGCTGGGGCGTACCCCCACCGCCACTGGCGATCACCGGGATACCCACCGCATCGGCCACCATCCGGGTGATATTCAATTCATACCCCTGACGGACGCCATCGGTATCAATGGCATTCAAACAAATTTCACCAGCACCAAGGGATTCGGCTTCCTTGGCCCAGGCCACCGCATCCCGCCCAGTGGCCGTACGTCCACCGTCGATGACCACTTCGTACCCCGAAGGGATCGTCGCGGTGGGCGCCACCCGTTTCGCGTCCATGCCCAGGACCACGCACTGGGCACCAAAGGCCCTGGCCCCCTCGGTCAGCAAACCGGGATTGCGAACCGCCGGGGAATTAAGGCTGACCTTTTCTGCGCCAGCCATCAGGACTGCATGCATCGCTTCCACGCTGCGGATTCCACCACCGACGCTGAAGGGAATGAAGATCGCATCCGCCACCCGGCGGACGACATCGACAAATAGCCCACGCTGCTCTGCCGAGGCGGTGATGTCATAAAACACCAATTCATCAGCGCCCTGCTCATAGTAACGCCGGG
>CANIXE010000059.1 GCA_947470885.1 Planctomycetota bacterium | reverse complement strand
GACCGGAACGGCCAACTGCTGATCCGGGCGGTGGTGCCCGGTACCGGCGCCGAGGCCGCCGGGATCAAGCCCGGGGACCTGCTGATGGCGGTGGACGGCCACACCGTGTCCAGCCATCCCGCGGTGGCTCGGCACCTGTTGAAACATCGGGCCGGGGACCGGGTGCCCTTGACCATCGAACGGGGCGTCCGCCGCCTGGTGGTCACGGTGGAGCTGCGGATCTTCGGGGGTGGGCCGTGAATCACTGCCTGATCGTGCTCCTGTGGCTGCTGGTTCCGGTGTTCGCCATCGAACCCACCGACGGCTATGTTTTTGTCGGCGGTGGCAGCGGCGTGATCATCGACCGCGACGGCCTGATCCTGACCTGCCACCATGTGATCGCCTCGGTCTGCGCCCCCCATCGGCCAAACCTGGAGATTCGCCTCGCGGATGGCACACCCCTGCCTGCCCGACTGGTGGCCAGCGATCCCGTGGGGGACATCGCCCTCCTCCAAATCGTTGGCGAGCATCCGCCGTTGAAAGCCCGGCAACCCGTCGACCCCCCGGGTCCCGGCGCCCCGGTGTGGGTCGTCGGCAATCCCTTCGGCCTGGGGGATCTGGACGACCGGGCTTCAGTCAGTACCGGGGTGCTCTCCAGCGGCCTAGTGGTCCGAGGCGATTATGCCGGGGCGCTGATCCACGATGCCCCGGTGAATCCCGGCAATTCCGGTGGCCCGTTATACAACGCCACCGGCGGTCTCCTGGGGATCAACGGGGCGATCCGTTCGCGGACCGGCTTCCGGATCAACAGCGGCATCGGCATCACCATCAGCAGCGAACAGCTCCGCCGCCTGCTCCCTGCCCTTCGGGACAGCCGCACCGGCTTTGTCCACCGAGCCGCACCGCCAGCCGGACTCACCCTGAAGGACGGTGAGAACGGCGTCGAGGTGACCGAGGCCGCCGGAGGCCTGACGGTGGGGGAACAGATCCGCCGGGTCGCCGGTCGCCCGGCCACCAGCGCTGCCGGGGCCTGGCAGTTGTTCAGCTCCGGTCCATGGCGCCCGGAACTGACCGTCCCGGTGGAAACCGCGACCCGCACGGTCCAGGTCCCGGTACTCCGCCGGCGGATTCCCGGCCTCCCCTGGCTGGGGGTGGATTTCATTGAAAAAACAGGGCGGATCGAGTTCTCTGGAGTGGAAGACGGCTCCCCGGCGGCGATGGTGGACCTGCCGGAAGGTGCCCAGGTGTTGACCGTTGAAGGCGCTCCGGTGACCACCCGACTGGATGTCCTCCGCCTGGTGGAGGGCAAAGAACCAGGCGACCCTGTGGCCCTGACCTGGCGCACGGCCGACGGGCAACCGGGCAACCGGATCCTGATCTGCGCCATCCGACCCTGAACGCGCCTGGGGAAATACGTTTGGACAATGGTCAGGACTGGATGGTTCGTTAGCATCCCCGCCCATGCGGATCCTGATTGCCGAAGTTGATCCTGGATTCCGGAACATCCTCCGTTCCCTGGTGGAGGAAGCTGGCCACCAAGCAGTGATCGCCCTGGACGGTCAACAGGCCCTGGACCAGCACCGATCCCACCGTTGCGATCTGCTGATCACCGACTGGCAGCTGCCCCGGGTGGACGGTCTGGCCCTGTCCCACCTGATCCGCAAGCACGACGGCGAATCCGCCTACACCTGGATCATCCTCCTGACCGCCCGCCAGGACCAGGACGACCTGGATGAGAGCAGCGCGGCCGGCGTCGATGATCTCCTGCCCACCCCGGTCCGCCGCCACGAGCTCCTCCGCCGCCTGAAAGTCGCCCGGCGTATCGTCCAACTCCAGCAGGCCCTCGCCGCCGAGCGGGCCGAACTGAAATACGCCAATGCCCGGATGGCCGGAGACCTCCATGCAGCGGAACAGGCCCAACGGGCTCTGCTGCCCCACGATCTGCACCTGCCGGCGCCCTGGAACATCGCCTGGCGCTACCGCCCCTGCCAAGAACTTGCCGGGGATCTGCTGGGGGTTGAGCGTCTGGACGAGCATCATCTCGGGCTCCATGTCTTTGATGTCAGCGGCCATGGGGTCAGCTCGGCGATGATGGCGGTCCAGGTCCACCGCCACCTGTCGGTCCAGGCGGGGGTCGGTTCGGCCCTCCTGGAATACCGGCCGGACGGACCCCAGATGATCCCTCCGGCGGAGGTCGCGCGCAGACTCAATGACTTGTTCGTCCGCCCCAACAGCAGTCGGTTCGTGACCCTGGCCTATGCCATCCTCGATCTCCGGGACGGCAGCCTGGACCTGGTGAGCTGCGCCCATCCGTCCCCCCTGATCCTCCGGGCGGACGGTCGCATCGACCGCCACGACATCGAATCCCATCCCCTGGGGATTCTGCCCACAAAATCCCTGATCATCACCACCTGGCGGGACCGCCTGTTCCCCGGTGATCGCCTGCTATTCACCAGCGATGGCCTGATCGAAGCCTCGAATCTCGCCAAAGAAGACTTCACCGTGGACCGCCTGGCCGACGTCATCCGCCACCAGCCCGACCTGGAACTGGCCCTCGACCAGGCCCTGGCTGCGGTTCGGGACTGGACCAACGGCCCACCCGCGGACGACCAGACCCTGCTCCTCATCAGCCGAGCCTGATCCCATGTCCAGCACCGGCGAATCCCCCCTGAAAGAAGCCCTGGGTGGCGGCTGGGTCTTGAGCCCGGATGCCGGGCGTTGGTTAAATGCGCTCATCATGACGGGATTCGCCGTCATCTGGAATGGCTTCGTCTGGGCCGTGTTCTTTCACCGCCCTGGGGACCTGGCGGATGGCCTGTTCCAGCTCATTCCCTTACTGCTGTTCGGTCTGATCGGTCTGGTTGTGGCCGCTCTGGCGGGGTACCTGCTGCTCAAGGCGGCCTACACCCCCCGGCCAATGCTGGTGCTTTCCAACCCCCGCCTGATCGCGGGCGGCAGCACCACCCTGACCTGGAACATCCTGGGCAACGTCAGCCGCCTGGCGAACCTGCACATCGTCCTCGTCGGTTACGAGGAAAGTGAATATACCAAGGGCACGAACACCTCGACAGACCAACGGGATATCACCACCATTCCCCTGTGGTCCGGCAGCCAGCCCGCCGTCACCGGCAGTGCCCAGATCCTAATTCCCGCCACCGCCCTGCCCACCTGGCGGGGGAAGAAGAATCGCCTGCGCTGGAAAATCACCGTCAAAGGCGCGGTATCCGCCCTGCCGGATGTGAACGACACCTTCCCCGTGGAGGTTGTTCCCGCCGCTCCCCAGGCAGGACAGATCGTCATTGCCGGACCCGCCTTGGGCGAGCCGAATCTGGGCATCACCTTGGATGCGGTTCCCACCGTCGCCGGCGACGCCTACGCCGCCCGGGTCCGCTGGCAGCTACCCACCACCCCCAGGACCCTGGGCCTGCTTCTGACATGGGAGGCCACGGGCAAGGGCGACACCGAGACTGGCATCGGCCTCAAACAGACATTCCCCGGCGAAGCCGCCGACGCCCTGGCCGCGGCCTTCGTCCTCCCCAGCCTGCCTCCTCGCCACAAAGGAGCCCTGGTGTCTATCCTTTGGACCCTGGAACTGGTGGCGGACGACAAGGTCGTCCACCGCCGGAAACTGTGATCGCCGCCCACGAAAACCCGTTCCGCCCGGAACGCACCGACGCCCTCGCCCCCCTGCTCGACGAATCCCTGGAGGACCTGCTGACCCGGTTCGCGGCCCAGGATCACCGGGGCGTGCTGGTGGGCCCCCACGGCAGCGGCAAAAGCACCCTGCTACGGGCAATGGCTCCCCGCCTGGGCTGCATCACCTGGCTGCGCCTGCGCCAGGATCCGACCCACAACCGGGCGGCCCTGGCAGAACTCCCCGGGCGGATCGACGGAGTCCTGGTCCTCGACGGCCTCGAGCAGTTGGGACCCCTGGGGTGGTGGCGGATCCGCCGCCGGGCCAGGCGCATCCTCGCCACCAGTCACCGCCCGGGCCGCCTACCGACCCTGCGCCGGCAACAGACTTCGGCGGAACTGCTGGGCCGGGTCATCGACGCCCTGGGGGAACCCCGACCCGACGACATCGCCGAACTATTCGCCCAGCACCACGGCGACGTGCGGGCCTGCCTGCGGGCGATGTATGATCGCTTGGCGGCTCAGTAGGACTCGGATTCCAAGGGAAACCGCCCGGCCTTCACGTCGTCCCGGTAGGCCCGGAACGCCCCGTCCATGACCTCCGCCAATTGGGCGTATTTGCGAACGAAGCGGGGATGAAACTTGGTGTTCATCCCCAACAGGTCCGGGGTCACCAGAATCTGCCCGTCGCAGGCCGCACCGGCGCCGATGCCGATGGTGGGGATGCTCAATTCGGCGCTGATCCGCACCATCAGGTCCCGGGGGACCTTCTCCACCACGAGGGCGAAGGCCCCCGCCGCCTCCAGGGCGTGGGCATCGGCGAGGATCTGATCCGCCTCATCCCCTTCGGTGCCCCGAACCTTGTAGGTGCCGTAGGTGAGGATGCTCTGGGGCTGCAGGCCAATGTGACCACACACCGGAATCCCCGCATTGACGACCCGCTCGATGATCGGGCAGACCGAGCGACCGCCCTCCAGCTTGATGGCCTCGGCCTGACTTTCCTTGAGGAGACGGATGGCGTTGCGCAGGGCGGCGTCGGCCCCCTCGTGGTAGCTGCCGAAGGGCATGTCGGCGATCACCAGGGCCCGCTTCACCGCCCGGGTCACCACCCGGACATGGTACAGCATCTCCTCCATGGTCATCGGAATGGTGGTGTCGTTGCCGGCGAAGACCATCGCCGCCGAATCCCCCACCAGGATCACGTCGATGCCCGCCTGATCGAGCATCCGCGCGGTCAGGAAGTCATAGGCCGTCAGGGCGCTGATCTTCTCCCCGGCCTGCTTCATCTCCATCAGGCGGAGGGTGGTGACTTTGCGCGGAGTTTCCGAACGGGCGGGGGGCGTGACCATGGCGCGGAGTGTGAAGTCCCGGCGCGAATCGCCACTGGCGAGCCTGCCCGTGCAAGGATCCGGCCCGTCTACCGGTGTCACCCCCTACGATGCCGAATCCCAACCCGAATCCCACCTTCCCGCAAGGTCCACAGGTGGGCCTTTGCTGGCCATGATCTTTACCGGCCCTCACCCCACCCGCAGGGCGCATCACGGACACCCGGCATGAATCTACGCCTCGCTTCGGCGAGCCATCACTGGCGTCTGTGCGCCGTTCATTCATCTGCTCCTTCACCTCGGTTGCTCCCGTCCCTCGCACCTGTTTTCGTTTCCAAGCCGTGTACCACGCCATCGGGGTTATCTGACCTGAAAACCAAAGGCAGAGGTCCCCTAAAAACCGGCGGATGCCGTTGGGGGAGTCAGGGGCAAGATGGTTCCGGGCTGGTACAGCAGACCCATGTCCTTGACCGGAGATGATACCAATCGGAGTTGCTTGTCGCTCGCCGTGGCCTCAAGCAGGCACTGACTAAGAAGACGGTCGAGGGCAACGCGGGCGGTTTCACCGTGCACCTTCAAGTTGACGCGGGTAGCGGCATAGTCGGCATCACGGACCACCTCCACTGCAACCGGCAGCTGGGCCATCAGGCGGTTGACCGCCTCGTCCAAGGTGACGTCATGCAGATCGAGTTCGACCCGGGTGCGATCGAGCCACTCGGCAGGGGCTTCCTGGGGGGCAACAAGGCGGCGCTGCTGGTCCGTAAAATTGGCCGGTTCGGGCTTAATCAGCAGCCCTTCTCCGGTGGCGGTGGCGATCGACTGTCCTTGGCTCAGCAATTGATTCAGCACCACCCGTGCTGAATCATCATGTGCGGTCAGACTAATGAGGGGCCAATCCTTTCGGGCCAGAATCTGCATCTTGACCGGCAACTGCGGCATCAGTCGAAGGCACGCCTGGTCCAGGGGGACGTGGTCCAGGTCCAACGTGACCCGCGTGCGGTCAAGCCAATCCGCCGGAGCCGGCGGTTCGTTGAGGCGAAACGCCGGATTGCTACCCAACTGGACGGTGAACAGGCAGACATACCGACTCTCATCCTGGGCTCCCAGACTGAGGGGGATACTACCATGTTCTTTTATGTATTCGATGGCGGGCCCGAAGGTAGGCATGCCCCCCTGCTGCACGGAGGATACCAAGGGCATGGCAATGGTCTCGCCGATGGCCAGACGCGTGTCTGGTTCAAGCTTGGCCTTGGCCACCTGCACGACCGGAAAAAGTAGGTCGTACTGGCTTTCCTTGCCCTCACCTGACCAGGGGAAGGCCATCTTTGTCCAGGACATCAGTTGCGCATGGACGGCATAGGCCCTGGTCAGCACGAAACCACCATCGACGGGTTCAGCGCAGACTTCAACAAGGCTTCCATAAATGAGATCTGAATATTCTGGGGTCAGTCGACCTTGGACCAGACGATAGTCCTTGGTGTAGGCCTGTTTTTTGAGTGTAGTGGCATTGCAGAGTTGCAGTGGATACGCCTCGACTTGCGGGTGCCACCAGGTTTCGGCGCGGTTGGGCCAATTGTTCTCGGCCAGGAGGCGCTTCACCGCCATGTCATCCAGGCGCTTCGGCTGGTCCCCCACCAGCCCGTGTTCGGCCCAGAATTCCGGGGAGGCGAGAAGGAGCCGGACGTCATAACAAATCGTGCGACCAAAGGCGTTGGCACGGATGCGGCGCGCGAGCGGAAATGTGGGTTCGGAACCGCTCGACTCCAGGGGATTTGAAATCAATGGCTCTGCCCGAGTAAGCGGCTCTGTCCGAGTAAGCCGCGCAGGGCTGGCCGTCGAACACGCGGTGATGAGAACCAGCAGTAGCGGCAGCAGGATGATCGCAGTCAGCGCGCGCCAGGACTGCTCACGACGCTCGGGCAAGCCGAGGATCCGGCGCACCCGGTCGGCAAGCACGCCGCCGGTCGCCGCCAGGGCAGGACCGCCAGGTGCCAGGCGCTCAGCGAGGGCAAGCAGGGCGCGTGCCAGGCCTTCCGGCTCCGCCCCTGCATGCAGCGCCTGGGCATCGCAGCACAACTCCCTCGAATCCCGCAGGCGGCGACCAAGCCACCAGACAGCGGGATGGAAGAACAGCAGGCTTTCAAGCAGGCTCGCCGCAAGCGCCACCAGCCAATCCTGCCGGCGCAAATGCGCCAGCTCATGCAGCAGCAGAGCTTCGAGCTGGGCTTGAGGCAGTCCGGTCAGCAGGCTGGCAGGCACCATCACGGCCGGTCGCCACCAGCCGATCGCGATGGGCACCGCCAAGTTCGTGCTGGAGAGCAGCAATGGTAGCTTCACCCCGGCGCCCTGACTGAGAACACAAAATCGTTCGGCCAAATCGCCGCTGATCTGGCGGGCGGTCTGACGTAGTCGCAGGACTCGCCACCAGCCGCCGACATGGCGCAGCGACAAGCCGATCACGCCCCACGACCACACCATCACCAGGTAGGTGCGCCAATCGGTGTAAGTCGCCCGGGGAGTGGCGACCACCGGCCCACTGATTTGCGGCTGCACGGTGGAAACCACGCTAGGAGCGACGGAAGGAATATACGTCAATGCCGGCATCGTCTTCGGCCAGGTGACCACTCCCATCCCCACCAGGCCCATGGCGATGAGGAGCAATCCACCCGCCGCCACGCCATGGGCCGTGCGCGGATCGCGGAACTGACGCAGCAGCCCCCAGGCCACGAGGGCGACCACCGTGGCGATCCAGACCGAATGGAGCAACAGGCCCGCGAGCCAGCTGACGAGCTCTCCTTGACTCATAATCATGACTTGCTCCTGCCGCAGCGGGCGTCAATCAAACGACGGATTTCCTTGAGCTCGGCCACGTCAACGCTGCCTGCTTCAAGTGCCTGCTGAACCAGGGCGCTGGTCGAGCCGGCGAAGACCTGGTCGATCAGGCGTCCGACCATCTGCCGCTGGGCTGCTGCTTGAGGTTGGACAGCTCGATAAACGTGGCTGCGTTGGCTTTCGTCTCGTACAACCAGGCCCTTGCTGGCCATCAATTGCATGAGCTTGAGCGTCGTGGTGTATCCCGTGCCACGTTGACCACCGAGCTGTTCATGGACGTCACGAACTGTCGCCGAATCGCATCGCCACAGTACGCCAAGGATCTCCAATTCAGCTTCCGTCGGACGAGGCAGATTGCCCAGGCTGGAATCCATGCGTCGTGTCTCCATGCCCATTGGATAACTACGAAATTATTCGTCGACAGCCCAGGATCGCGCAGACGACCCGGGCTGTGTCATACGAATAAATTCGTATTTCTTGGCAAGCCTCAGGGCCAAATGGTCGTTTCCGCCGTGATGCCCGGGTCGTTCAGACCAAGTCCATCGCCGCTATCGACGGCAATGCTGCGTGGTCGTACCATGGCCAGCAAACGAGGTTGCTCGGGGAGCGATCACAGCGCGGTGAACCTCAATAACGCCGTTGAGTTAGCCATTTGCAGGTTCCCCGCTGTATTATTCAAGTCTTTGCCTCGATGGTTGTTTCACCCAAATGGTGCGCCTGGAAACGCAAGCGGTGCGCAGATGCAAGGTTTGAAACAACGCAGCAGATGCGCTCCAATTGCGTTTTCCAGGGTGAACGGTTCGCTCACGACCGCGTGCGCGAGTCTGGCGGGGGTGACTTCCAAGCGCACCCGTTTGCCACCACATGGAAGTTTCTGGTTCAGGGCACGCATGTTGACGTGCCTCCTATGGTACCGGATACCCCGTTAACGCAAAGAGCTGGCTTTGGGTCATCCCCATGACCTCCGAGGTCGATAAAGCTTCTACATGCAAGTCAAAGAACATCCAATTCATCCCAGTTTTATGCCGAGGAGGCCATGTTGTTCCATTGTTATCGAGAACGGGCACGATTCCAGATTGTCGCATGCGGTCCATGTGCACATTCCAGAAACCGACGCCGTTGGAGCGGGCGTCCACCATCAAAAAGGTTCGGCTTGTCAACTTCACTGATGCCAATGATTTTCCAAGATTGTTAGTCGCCGCACCACTCATGGTAACGTAGTAAGAATTTGGGCCATAGTCTCCGCGGTAGCCACCGGGGTAATGAATTATCTCCGAAGGACATTGCAAAAGCTTTCCTGTAACCACTGAAGAAGCAGCAGATCCGTTTCCTTCGTCGATGTGCACGGAAATCTGATTATACATATATGGACCGCCTCCACCCGGCGCACACAATCGGGGTAAACATCCTTCGTTTTCTTCAGCAAAGGTCATTGTGGCAAATCCAACCTGACGTAGGTTGTTTTTGCAACTCATTCCCTTCGCCGTTGCTCGGACCAGATTTACCCCCGGCAAAAGGATGACCGATAAAATAGCTATGATCGCAATGGTCACCATGAGCTCAATCGTGGTAAATCCCCTACGTGGCGACAATTGGAAAAATCCTCGGAGTGAACCGCTCAGCTTGTCGGTAATATCAAATTTTAGATTCCTTGCACAACAACACATGAGGCTCCCCAACTTGGAAGGTAATTAGGATATTTATATGATTATATGATAATTCAAAAACAGATAAGCATCTAAACACGGATTTAATCTTGGGCTTGGCCGGGCCATGGTT
>CANIXE010000058.1 GCA_947470885.1 Planctomycetota bacterium | reverse complement strand
GGATGACGAGCCGGCGAGGGCGCCGGCGCTCCCGGGAACACCAATATCAATGGATGACGAGCCGGCGAGGGCGCCGGCGCTCCCGGGAACACCCATATCGATGGATGACGAGCCGGCGAGGGCGCCGGCGCTCCCGGGGCGCGGTTGCGCCCTGGTTCAGCGCGCCAGACTCCCGCCCTCTTGGAGCTTTCACATATGCGTATCCTGGTCATCGGTGGCGGCGGGCGTGAGCACGCCCTGGCATGGAAGATCAAACAGTCCCCGAAATGCACGGAACTGTTCCTGGCCCCGGGCAATCCCGGCACCGCCACCCTGGGCCGCAATGTGCCCATCAAGGCCACCGACATCGAGGGCCTGCTGGCCTTCGCCCTTGCTGAAAAAATCGACCTGACCGTGGTCGGCCCCGAACTGCCCCTGGTGGCGGGGATCGTCGATGCTTTCCAGGCCAAGGGCCTGCGCTGCTTCGGCCCGTCGAAGAACGCCAGCAAGCTCGAAGGCTCCAAGGTGGAGATGAAGGAGTTCCTGCGCCGACACAACATTCCCACCGCCCAGTTCAAGCTGTTCAACAAGGCGGAAGAAGCCCACGCCCACATCGACGAGATCGACGGCCCCTGTGTGGTGAAGTGCGATGGCCTGGCCGCCGGCAAGGGCGTCACCGTGGCCAAGAACGCCGCCGAGGCCCACGACGCCGTGGTGCGGATGATGGAGAAGTTCGAATTCGGCCGGGAGGCCGGTTCCCACGTGGTCATCGAAGAAGTCTTGAAAGGCGAGGAAATCAGCGTCTTCGCCCTATGCGACGGGCGCAATGCCGTCCTCTTGGATTACGTCCAGGACCATAAACAGATCCGGGACGGCGACGAAGGTCCAATGACCGGCGGCATGGGCACCTTCAGCCCGGTCCCCGGCCTGATGAAGCTGCGGGATGAAGACGAACTGGTGCGCCGGATCGTCTACCCCACCATCGCCGGGCTGATGAAAGAACGCCGGCCCTACGTGGGCATCCTGTTCATCGGCCTGATGCTCACCGACACCGGCCCCAAGGTGTTAGAATACAACGTGCGCTTCGGCGACCCGGAATGCCAGTCCCTGATGCTCCGGCTGAAGACCGATCTGGTGACGGTGATCGAGGCCTGCCTGAACGGCACCCTGGACAAGACCGAGCTGGAATGGCTACCGGACACCGCGGTCTGCGTGACCATGGCCAGCGGCGGCTACCCCGGCGAGGTCGTCAACGGCCTGCCCATCGCCGGCCTGGACCGGGCCACCCACCTGGGGGCCGTCGTGTTCCACGCGGGCACCGCGGAAAAAGACGGCAAGCTGGTCACCGCCGGCGGCCGGGTGCTGTCGGTTTGCGCCCGGGCGGGCAACCTGGACGCCGCCCGCACCGTGGCCTACGCCGCCTGCGATGCGATCCACTTCGATGGCAAGCAATACCGTTCGGACATCGGCAAACGCCGGGAAGCCCGCAAAGCCTGAGGGCACATGACCAAGGTCCTCGTCGTCTGCACCGGCAACACCTGCCGCTCGCCGCTGCTGGCCGCCCTGCTGCGCCGGGAGCTGGCGGCCGCCGGGCGGACGGACGTGCAGGTGGACAGCGCCGGCACCGGGGCGGCCACCGGGGACCCCGCCAGCGTCGGCACCCGCCGGGCCCTCCAGCGCCGGGATCTGTCGGCGGAAGCCCACCGCAGCCAGAACGCCTTTCGCCTGGATCTGACGGACTACGCCTGGATCTGGTGCATGTCCACCCGTCATGCGGCGGCGATCCGGGCCGCCGGCGTTCCCGCCCAGCACCTCGCCGTGGTCAATGCCGAGGGCGGGGGCATCCCCGATCCGTTCGGCGGCGATGACGCGGACTACGAAGCCTGCGCCCTGGCCCTGGAAGCCGCCTGCCCGGCCCTGCTCGCCCTGCTGCCGCCACCCCCCTGAATCCCCGAGGCCCCATGACCACCCCCTACGCCCGGGCCCGCCGCCTGATCGACGACGCCCACCGCGCCGATCCCGTCCGGGATGCCGCCGGCCAGCCCGCGGAACTGGGCTACGCCGACAGCATGGAACGCTGGATCCTCCGCCTGGATCCCCAGGCCCCGGAACTCCTGCGCCTGGCCGCCCGCTGCCAGCACCTGGAACGCTGGAGCGTGCCCCGGAATGCCTATCCGATGGACAAGCCCGGCTACTACAAATGGCGGACCGGCCTGTACACCAAGCAGGCGGGCCGAGCCAAGGAACTCCTGCTGGCTGCCGGGGTGGACGCCGCCGAAGCCGACGACGTGTTCCGCTGGGTCGCCAAGCAGGACCTGAAGAAAGACCCGGGCAGTCAGGCCCTGGAGGACGCCGCCTGCCTGGTGTTCCTGGAGAACGAGATCGCTGGTTTCGCCACCACCCACGCCGACTACCCCCGGCAGAAGTTCATCGATATCCTGCGCAAGACCTGGACGAAGATGAGCCCCGCTGGCCACGCCCTGGCCCTCGCCCTGCCCCTGCCCGAAGGCATCGCCGCCCTCGTCCGGGAGGCCCTGGGCTCCACGACCTGAAAGGAATGCCCCATGCCTGTCCTCCACGCCCTTGTCCACGCCGAGCATGAAGGCCCGGCCCGGATCGCGGATGTGGCCCGGGGCCTGGGCCTGGAGATTCGACAGTATTTGGTGGGGAACGGCGTCCCCGTTCCTGGATCTATCCCCCCAGGGGATCTGCTTCTGGTGATGGGGGGGATGATGGGCGTAGAAGATCGGGACGATTCCCGGTATCCGTTCCTGACCCCGGAAATCACCCTGATCCAGCGCTGCTTGGCGAACAACACCCCGATCATCGGCGTCTGCCTGGGGGCCCAGTTGTTGGCCCACGCCGGGGGCGGCCGGGTGCATCCCTTAGAGGTCGGCGAGCCGCCGGTGCGCCTGCGGGAGGTCGGCTGGGGCGCCATCCATTTCCTCGCGGATGCCACCAGCGAACCGGTGCTGGCGGGTCTGGATCCCGCGGAACCCGTCCTGATGTGGCACGGCGACACCTTCACCCTGCCCCCGGGGGCGGTCCTCCTGGGTTCCACCCTGGCCTGCCCCAACCAGCTGTTCCGCATTGGCCAGCGGGCCTGGGGTCTGCAATTTCACGTGGAAATCACCGCCGAGGCCATCCCCCACTGGGTGGCGACGGATGCGGCCTACGTCCTGGGCGCCGGCGGTCCCGGCCTGGCCCAGCGGATTCTCGACGACACGAAACGGCTGATGCCCCGGCACCGGATCCAGGGGGATCGGTTGTTGGGGAATATCTTGCGGGCGTGCTTGCAGGCCTGATCCCTGGGAGCGCCGGGCACCAGCCCGGCTGGGGGGAACTGGGAACCGTTCCCACACTTGAAATTGGAGAATAACAAAAATTTCTCGAGCCGGCCTGGTGGCCGGCGCTCCCAGGGGTGAGTTCGCCGCCCGGGAGCGCCGGCCTCCAGGCCGGCTCGAATGTGCTTGGAATCGTTCACAAACTTGAGTTTGGAGAATGGCAAAGATTTCCCGAGCCGGCCAGGCGGCCGGCGCTCCCGGCGGGCGCTCACGGGACGCTCTCGGACGCTCCCTAATACGCACCCAGAACACCCCCAACGCAAACGCCCCAGGTGCCTGTGGCACCTGGGGCGTTTCCTCTGTCACGTCAACCCTCAGTGACGGTCGCCGCCGCCGTGGGCCCGGCGCTCGCCGCCGCGATCACCGCCACGGTAACCGCCGCGATCACCACCCCGGTCGCCGCCGCGATCACCGCGGTAGCCGCCCCGGTCGCCGCCGCGATCACCACCGCGCTCGTCGCCGCCTTCGGCAGCCCGACGGGCCGCGTGGGCTTCCCGGGCAGCCTTCTGCTCAGCGGTTTCCTCGATCAGGGCCTTGCGGGACAGGCGGAACTTGCCGGTCCGGGCATCGACGTCGACCAACTTGACCTGGAGCTTGTCGCCGACCTTGGCGATGCCTTCCAGGCTGTGGATGTGGCTGTGGTCCCACTCGCTGATATGGACCAGGCCTTCGGTGCTGGGGATGAATTCGACGAAGGCGCCGAACTCCTTGATGCTGGTAACCGTGCCGGCGTAGGTCTTGCCGACCTGGGGCAGCTCGGTGAGGTCGCTGATCCAACCCTTGGCCTTCTCGATGCTGGGCAGGTCGGGGCTGGCGATGGTGATGATGCCATCGTCGTCGACGTTGAGCTTGCAGCCGGTCTCCTGCTGGATGCGCCGGATAGTCTCGCCGCCCTTGCCGATGATCTTGCCGATGAGTTCCGGATCGATCTGGACCTGGATGATCTGGGGGGCGTACTGGCTGAGAATGTTGCGGGTGGTGTCGATGGCCTCGTTCATCTTGCCGAGGATGTGGACCCGGCCCTGACGGGCCTGTTCCAGGGCTTCCGCCATCAGCTGGGCGGTGATGCCGGCGATCTTGATGTCCATCTGCAGGGCGGTGATGCCCTTGGCGGTGCCGCAAACCTTGAAATCCATGTCGCCATAGTGGTCTTCATCCCCCAGGATGTCGGTCAGCACCGCATAGCGGTCGCCTTCCTTCACCAGGCCCATGGCGATGCCCGCCACCGGGGCGGTGATGGGCACGCCGGCGGCCATCATCGACATCGAACCGCCGCAGACCGTGGCCATGGACGACGAGCCGTTGGACTCGGTGATGTCACTGACGATACGGATGACGTAGGGGAACTCCTCGGCCTTGGGCAGGACCGCCAGAAGCGCGCGACGCGCAAGAGCGCCATGGCCGACTTCCCGGCGACCGGGGGAGCCGCGCTTCTCGACTTCACCCACCGAGTAGCCGGGGAAGTTGTAGTGGAGCATGAAGCGCTCGTTGTAACGGGGCTTCAGACCGTCGACCAGCTGTTCGTCCTCGTTGGTACCGAGGGTGGTGACCAACAGGCCCTGGGTTTCGCCCCGGGTGAACAGCGCCGAACCGTGGGCCCGGGGGATGACGTCCAGGTCGATGACGATGGGGCGGACGGTCTTGGTGTCGCGACCATCGACCCGCTTGCCTTCCAGGATCAGCTCGCGGAAGACGTGGTCCTTGGCGTCGCCGTAGGCGGCCTTGATCTCGGCGGTGAGCTTGTCCTTCTCGGCGGCATCGGCGATTCCGGCGGTGTGCTGGGCAACGATGGCGTCGCGCACAGCTTTGACGTTGCTGCTGCGCTGGGCCTTGTTGGCGATCAGCAGGCCGGTGCGGATCTCGGCGGTGTGGCCGTCGAGGATCTTCTGGATCCAGGGGCTGACGGTGGGCTCGGCGACGACCATCTTGGCCTTGCCGACCTGGGCGCGGAGCTGTTCGATGACCGCGCAGATCTTCTTGATCTGCTCATGGGCGAGGATCAAGGCCTCCACCATCACGGCTTCGACGATCTCCTGACCGCCGGCTTCCACCATGGTGATCGCATCGGCGGTGCCGGCGACGATCAGGTCCAGGGTGCTCTTGGCCCGCTCGCTGGCGAGGGGATTGATGACCAGCTTGCCGTCCACCAGGCCGATGCGCACGGCGCCGATGGGGCCGGCGAAGGGGATCGAGCTGATGGTCAGGGCGGCGCTGACGCCGATCATGCTCAAGACGTCGGATTCGTTTTCCTGGTCGTAGCTGATGACCACGGACTGGCACGAGGTGTCGCGCTTATAACCGGCGGGGAACAGGGGGCGCAGGGGGCGGTCGGTCAGGCGGCTGATCAGGGTCTCATGATCGCCGGGGCGCTGCTCGCGCTTGAAGAAGTTGCCGGGGATGCGGCCGGCGGCGTAGTGCTTCTCGCGGTAGTCGACGGTCAGGGGGAAGAAGTCGAGGCCGGGACGGGGGTCGCCATCGCACACCGTGGACAGGACCATGGTCTCGCCGGAGCGGATGATCACCGAGCCGTTGGCCTGCTTGGCGATGTAGCCGGTCTCGATACTGATGGTCCGGCCGCCGAGGGTGATCTCGACGGTGGTCTTCTTCATGTTGAGGGCGGCGAGGGATTGTTCGCGATTCATGGGATGCTCCTGGAAGGTGGGATCCGCCGGGGCCTGTCCGCAGGGCCGTCCAACCGTCGCAAGACGGGCAGGGCAGCCGTGGGGAAAGGCGCTCCCAGGCGGGGGATTGAAAACGGGGAGGACGGAAAAGTGAAAGAGCCGGGAAACGACTCCGGCACCCCTCGGTGAAGAGGAGTGCCGGAAATGAAAAACGGGCCGGTGGGGAAACCACCGGCCCGGGGCAGGGTCAGATCTTCTGGCGGATGCCGAGCTGCTCGGTCAGGCTGCGGTAGGCCGCGATGTCCTGGACGCCGATGTACTTCAGCAGCTTGGACCGGCGGGACACCATCAGGAGCAGGCCGCGGCGGCTGTGCACATCCTTCGGGTGGGCCTTGAGATGCTCGGTCAGCTCATTGATCCGGGTGGTCAGCAGGGCGACCTGGACCGGGCTGGAGCCGGTATTGGTGGCTTTGCCGCCGAACTTGTTGATCAGTTCGGACTTCTTTTCTTTGGTCAGGGGCATGTGCGCGTGTTCCTCGCCCACGGTGGGGCGGTTCTGTTTGGTGACCCAGGTCGGCGTTCGCGTGTTCGCTCGCCCGCGTCGGGGTGGGGAAGATAACGGGGAATCCCCCGGGGCAAGAAGCCGCCCCACGCCTTCATCGGACCTCCGGGGCACCTTCACCTGGTCTTCCCGCGGACTTGCACCGCCGGGCAAACCTCCCAGGCTGCGCCCCAACGTCCGGATCCCGGCCCTGGAAACCTCCTCCTGGCCGGTCGAACCGGACACCGCTCTTCGTCCGGGCGCAGGTCTCCACGGCCTGCGCTCGTTTTTTCGTTCCTGTCCTGTCCGATTTCATCCGTCGCCGAAAGTAGCTCCGCCATGACCAGCATCCCCGTGACCGCCGAGGGCAAACGCAACCTCCAGGACGAACTCGATGCGCTCACCGCCCGGGTTCCCCTGATCGCCAAGGCCATCGAAGAGGCCCGGGAAAAAGGCGACTTGCGGGAAAACGGCGAATACCACGCCGCCCGGGAAGAAATGGGCATGGTCAGCGGCCGGATCAACGAGCTGAAGTCCAAGCTGTCCCGGGCCCAGGTCGTGGACGAAAGCCAGATCGACACCAGCCGGATCGCCTTCGGGGCCAAAATCAAACTCCAGTTCCTCAAGGACAAGTCCGTCGAGGAATGGCAGCTGGTGGGCGAAGGCGAAGACGACGCCCTGGAGAACAAGATCCTCTGCACCAGCCCCATGGGCACCGCCCTGCTGGGCAAGAAGGTCGGCGAATCCATCGTCGTCAAAGCCCCCATCGGCGACCTGAAGTACAAGATCCAGGCCATCGGCTACTGAGCGCGGCCATGGATCAGCCCCCGGCCCACCCCGAAAACGCCCCCCTGGACCTGGCCACCATCCGCGTCCGAATCGACCAACTCGACCGGCAGCTGGTGGAACTGTTGAACCAACGGGCGGAATGCGCCCAGGCCGTGGGCGCGGCCAAACGGGCCAGCGGCGATCCGATCTTCGTCCCCCACCGGGAATTGGAGGTCTTCCGCCGCCTGGCGTCCGCCAACCGGGGTCCCCTGCCGGATGAGGCCCTGCGGGCGATCTGGCGGGAGGTCATGTCCGCCTCGTTCGCCCTGGAACGGCCCCTCACCATCTGCCATTTCGGCCAGACCGGGGCGTTCACCCACCTGGCGGCCCGTCTGAAGTTCGGCCAGAGCGTGGACTACACCAGCGCCGAAGGCATCGCCACGGTGTTTCAGGAAGTGGAGAAGGGCCGGGCCGACTACGGCGTGGTTCCCATCGAGAACAGCACCGACGGCAGCATCACTGATACCATCGACGCCTTCCTGGCCAGCCCCCTGCGGATCATCAACGAGCTTCACTTAAGAATCCGCCACCACCTGATGAGCCGTGGCCCCCGGGAAGCCATCCGCCGGATCTATTCCCGGCACACCGTGTTCGGCCAATGCCGGGCCTGGCTGGCGGCAAACATGCCCGGCGTCGAACTGGTGGAACTGGTCAGCACCACCAAGGCTGCAGAACGGGCCGCCAACGAGGAAGGCGCCGCCGCCATCGCCTCCGCCGATGCCGCCACCACGTTCAATATCCCGGTCCTGGCCAGCGACATCCAGGACACCAGTACCAACCTGACCCGCTTCGTGGTCATCGGCCAGCCCAGCCGGGCCGCCGAACCCACCGGCAAGGACAAGACCAGCCTGGCCTTCGGCGTCCAGGACCGTCCAGGGGCGCTCTACGACTGCCTGCTGCCGTTCCACCGGGCCGGGATCAACCTGTGCCGGATCGAAAGCCGGCCCAGCCGCCGCCGCCCCTGGGAATACCTATTTTTCATCGATTTATTGGGCCACCAGCGGGATCCCCTGATCGCCGCCGCGTTGACGGAATTGGCCAAGGGCACCAGCACCTTGGAGATCCTGGGCAGCTATCCCCAGGCGGACCGGGCGCTGAACGAGTAATCGACGCCGGTTGACTAAGGGGACGGATTTCCGGTTACCGGATGGCTCGGGCTGCGTTCTTCAGGGGGAACGAAGCCCGTTCTGATCTCCCCAGGAGCCATCCGATGACCATGCACCCCCCCGCTTCGCCCCACCGCCTGCGTTCGGTTGTCCTCGTCCTAGGCCTGTTGCTACTCACGGTCTCCATCCCGGCCGTCGAGCCTCCAGCCACCGGGGAGCGGATCACCCGCACCTCCGGCGAGTGGCTGTTCCAGGTGACGCCACCGGGGCAGGACAGTCCGGGGGGATTCACGTGGGAATATTGGCTCCCCTCGCGCAACCAGGACGCAGGAGAGGTACATCTCCCCCTTCCCCGGGGCGGAATTTCCCCCACTGATCCGAACCGGGAGAACACGGAGGCCTGGCTCACCTGGTCCCAAGCCTACCTGGCCTATTTTATTCAGGCGGATCTGGATTTTCCAGGTGGGACGTTGGAGCAGCTGGCCGCCGAGCTGAATCGCCGATTGCCCCTGGCCTACGAAAAGCAAATGCCGGAATCCCTCAGGAAATTCCTACCCCCGAAAATTGCCATCGTCGCCGAGCATTATCTCCAGCCCTCCCCCCGATTCGACGGTCTTCGCTGCGAGAATACTGCTCTGGGTGCCCTGCCGTTGTTCAGTGCCTTATCCTTGCGCACCACGTTTGCCGAGGATCCCACCACCCCGATGAAAACGGGTGACAGTACCACCGTATCCCGAGAGCCGATCGGATTAATTTTCCACCTGGGCATCCAGGTCATTAACAACAACCTAACCCCGCCGTTCACCGTGGAATACTACAATCTTCGAAATCTATCGTCCCAGTCCTGGAAGGGCAAAGCTCCGGGTGCCAGCGATATCGCCGCCTTATTCGAAATCGGCTGGCGGATGCAATTGCCCATGGTCTGGGCCACCACCCGGTACCACCCCGAAACCGACACGATGATCGTGCGCGGCACCAATGAAGAAATCAGCATCGCCGATGCTGCTTTCTTCACACTCACGGGGAAAGACCCGATCAGCAATCCGTTTGCCGACCTGCAGCATAAATTGGACGAGATCAAAGCGACCCTCCCCAAGTCAGAAAACCACGGGGAAAAGTCGAAAGAAACCCCACAGATTGATGTCCCCAAG
>CANIXE010000057.1 GCA_947470885.1 Planctomycetota bacterium | reverse complement strand
GGTGTTCATCCAGCCCGGACCGGATGAATGCATCCCCGTGTCCCAGGCCGTGGCCTTCGGCAACAGCGTGGGTGCCATCCCAGTCTACGCCTACCTGGGGGACGTGGGGGAAAGCCCCACCGGCGACAAGAAAGCCGAACTCTTTGAGGACGCCTTCCTGGACGACCTGTTCGTCGAGCTGGTGCGCCTGGATTTCAAGGGCGTCACCTATATGCCCCCACGCAACACTCGGGAGCAGCTGGCCCGGGTCCAAGCCCTGTGTACCAAGCACAACCTGATGGAAATCAGCGGCGTGGACATCAACAGCTCCCGCCAGTCGTTCTCCTGCCCGATCATTCTCGATCCCCAGTTCCGTCACCTGATCGACGCCACCTGGGCCCTGTTCGCCCATGAGCGGCTGGCCAACCACGACTCCCGGCTGTCGCTGTTCGCAGCGGCCAACCCCCTGGCGGGGCGCAGCCTGCCCGAGCGGATCGCCGCCTACGCCGCCATCGGCAAGCGGATCGATCCCTGGCAGCCGGATGCGGTGGCCCACCTGGTACCTGGCCGAACCGGAGCCGAGGCCGCCCAGACCCGGTGAACCTTCTGCACCAGAACAGCTCCCCCATGGGGGGTGCTATGGGCCAGGGCTTGGCCCATCCCAAGGTCGTGTATGGTCAGGGCACCGATGCGAGGATCTCTGTCATCCGCCGCTGAATGCCACCGCTCCGGACCACGGGGGAACCGTGGCTGAACGGCGGACAAAAAAATTCACCGGTGAGATCCACCTCCCTAAACCGGCGGCTGTCCCCACGGATTCGGCGACCACACCAGCCTCTGTTGAGCCCGCAGCAGAATTATTTGCCACTGTTCCAGAGCGAGATCAGGGGCGAATCAGCTCCTCGATCACCGGCGTCCATCCCACCCGGCCGGCCGATCTGGGGGCCCGGTATCAGATCGGTGAACCCCTCGGGGCGGGGGCCACTGGCCAGGTGTGGACCGCCCAGGATCTAGCTCTAGATCGGGCCGTAGCCCTCAAGGTCTTGGGAACGGCCGGCGGTCCGGCCATCGCCCGATTCATCCGCGAGGCCCGGATCACCGCGGGGATTGACCATCCCAACGTTGTCACCATCCACGACCTGGCCTTTGGGGCCAATGGTGCGGCATTTTTTACCATGCGCCGGATTGAGGGGAGGTCCTTGGGGGAGGCCATCCGCAGCAAAAGCGCTGGTGGTCCAGCCCCGGAAATTGCTGAACTCAATCAGCAAATCACCATTCTCTTGAAGGTCGGGGATGCACTTACCCGGGCCCATGACCTGGGAATCGTCCACCGGGACATCAAACCAGACAACATCATGCTTGGCCGCTATGGCGAGGTGGCCGTGGTGGATTGGGGAGAAGCCCGTCGTCTAGACGAGCAGACAGGGAATGACAAGGCCCCCGCCACTGCCATCGGTACTCCGATCTACATGAGCCCTGAACAGGCCCGTGGTGAAGTTGCCGACCGGCGCAGCGATGTTTGGTGTCTGGGTGCCACCCTGTGGCATACCATCACCCGCCAACCACCCTGGACCCATGAGGACCAGGATCGGTTTTGGGTCGGCAAGAGGCGGGGTGAATTGACTCCGCTGCCCCCTGGAGTCGAAAGCCATCTGCCCCGCCGCCTGCTGGCCATCGCCCGTAAGGCCATGCACCCTGATCCGGAGGACCGGTACCAGGATGTGGGGGCAATGGCCACTGATCTGGCCCGATTCCAGGCCGGCCAGTCGGTGGCTGCGATGCACGAGGGACTGGCGGCACGAACTTTACGGTGGCTACGCCTCAGGGCCCGGGGGGTCGCCCTGGCCAGCCTGATCCTCCTTGCCCTCGGGGGGTCACTGGGCCTCTGGTGGCAGGAACGGGAACGTCAGGTGTCCGACTGGGGCCTCCCCCTGATCGAGGAAAATTTTGCCGCGGATTCCTGGAGCGAACGTTGGCTAGAGCCAGAACCAGGTCTGTGGAAGATCACAGATGGCCAAATCGTCTCCACCGGTGAATCCGCCAACCACTTGGTCTACCGCCGTCGGTTTTCCGGGGCTGTGGCCATAGAATTCGAAGGGGAAATGCGACCCAATTCGACCCCCGGCGACCTCTCGGTCTGGTGGACCGAAACCGACATGCCCATGGAAAACGCCAGCGACTGGAACAAGGCGACCCAACGCCGGTTGATGGTTCAAGCTGGTGGATTCACCAATACCCTGTGCGGCATCTTCAATAAGACAAGTTGCCTGGCGATGGTCCGACGGAGGTTCACACCCGGCCTTCGCTACCATCTCCGCTATGAATTCGACGACCACGATGTGCGGCTGATCGTGGACGGTGAGACCGTTCTGGAACACCACGACCTGATCGCCCTGGGGTCAGGCTTTGTATCCATTTATGCCTACTATCCCGGCAAGGTTTTCCGAGAGGTCAAACTGTTCGAGAAGCGCCGGCCCGAGCTCGTACCAGCCACTGCCATCGGTGATGAACTGATGCGGCAACGCCTGTTGTCTAAGGCGGCCCTGAGCTACGGCCAGGTAGCGGATTCCCAGGTGAGCACCCCGATCGGCGCCGAGGCCCGGTACAAACAGGCCGGAGCCCTATGGGCCATGGGCAATGCCAAGGCTGCCCGGCGAGCCTGGTCCCAAATTTCCCCGGGACCATGGGCCGACCTGGCTCGGTGCGACAGATTGGACGAACAATTCCGTCTCGGACAGATTCCTTTCGCCACCGCTGGACTTGTCCGGCTGTACCGGGAATTACCAGCCTGCCGGGCCCACCTGCGCCTACTCTGGGGACGTTGGGCTGATCTCCCCATCCTCGCCCGACGCAATGGTGATATCGCCAACGATGCAGCTCTCTTGGAGGCGAAAATGGCTGCTTTCCCCGATGAAAGCACCAGTGATTGGCGGGCAATGGAAATCAGTCTCGACCTGTTTGGACCCCAGGAAACTCTGCGCCGATTCCCATACCTCCAATGGAAACGTCTGGAATGCCTCTATTACCTCGGTCGATACGCCGAGGCGGTGGCCCGACCGGAAGATCGCATTGGTTTCGGCATCCTCAGCCTTCCCATGCTGGGGCGCTACGATGAGGCTCTTGCACTTTCCACCACCACCCAGCGGAAAGCTTACTTACTAGTGCAGGCAGGACGGGGGGATGAGGCCCGGCGACGCTTCCCCGATGAGGCGATGACCGCCCTGATGCTGGGGGATCCGGCCCAGGCCCTGGTCCTCCAGAAAGCCGGGGATGACATTTTCAGCGTGATCTTGATCCACCTCGGTCGATTCGACGAAGCCATTGCTTCCGAACAAGCCAAGCTCAACCGTGACGAGGTCGGAAAAAAGAACAGGCCGATCAATCTGGTCCAAACACTTCTTGCCGCAGGACGCCCGGGGGAAGCTGAGGCTGAAGGAAGCTTTGACCGAGTGCCACCGGCAGCTTACGCCTTAGCCCATCGGCTTGCCGGGGATCGCCTGGGCGAAAAATTATGGCGACAAAAACTCAGGGATTCCCTGCCAGATTGGGACTGGTCAAACTCCTCAGCCTGGGTGAATCGGCGGATCCTCGAACCATTGTTATCTGTGGATGATGGCGATTCCACCCCGCTCCGCCGACACCTCACGGAACTCGCGGATGGTTCCCCCATCCCCCTCGGTGGCCAAGCCTGGCACCTGGCCCGGTTCGCCCTGGGCCGCGGAAATGAGGAAGAGATGGATCACCTCGTGGCCCCATCCGAGCGGCAGGCTCTATTGGCCCTGGGTCAGGCGCTTCGCGCCGAACTGACGGAATCCGGGAATTCAGAGGCCAGAAAGGCAGCTTGGCAGGCCTTTTACGCCCTTCCTCCCCACCAACGCTTGCTCAATTCTTACATCCCCGAGCCAAGCCTTGATCTGTTTGCCCGTTGGCGTTCAGGCCATCTCAAATCGACTGATCTGCGATGAGCACGATCCTCCGCCTGATCGGTGGACCCCAGGCGGGTCCAGTGCTTACCATCACACCCGGGAGACCGCTGGTGGTGGGTCGGGATCCCGCCTGTGGCCTGCGTCTCTCCGGGGCAGCGGTGAGCCGCCAGCATGCCAGATTCACCTGCACCGATGGCGAACTGGTGGTCGAACGGATCAGCAAGAGCAACGGGCTTTTCGTCAACGGCCTCGATCAGCAGCAGGCCTCGCTTGGTTTGTGGGACACGGTGGTCATCGGCAATCACGTGTTGCGGGTGGATGCCCTGGGGGGAATCCACATTCCTGAGCCGGTGGAAGTAGGACCAGATGCGTCCCTGCTGGCCTGTCTCCTGGAAATCCTCGGCATCCTCAGCAGTGCCGACGAACAACTGGTGGAACGTAGCCTAGACGCCCTATTCCTCGCCCTTCCGGCAACCCGCTTGAGCCTGTTCGCGGTGGGCCCAGAAGGGGAACCCGTACAGGGCCATACCGTGGTGCGCTCGGGGTTACCGACGACCCATATGAGTCAGGGCTTCGCCCGCCAGGTATTGGCGGCAGGCAAGGCCGTGCTTCTTGAAGTCGATGCCACCACTGACGGTGCCGTATGGGGCCGGACCCTCCGGGAACAGGCCGTGCACACCGTGATCGGCATGCCAGTAATGCGTAACGGCAAGGCCGTTGGCGTTCTCCTGGCAGACAACCTGGAGCAACCGGGGACCCTGGATCGGACCCATCTCGCGGTCCTCGGCGCCGTGGCCCGCTCCCTGGAACACGTATTCCAACGCCAAGAATTTCATGCCTTGAGCCAACAGCGGATGCGAGCCCAGGCGGAATTCGAGGCGGCCCAGGCGGTGCAAAGGGTGCTGATCGCCCGGGATCCCGCCCGCCTGCCAGGGCCCTGGACCTGGGCAGCCCATTGCCGACCTGCTTTGGAGCTGGGAGGCGATTTTTATGACGTCCATCATACCGACGAAGCCATCTCCTGGATCGTAGCCGATGTCAGTGGCAAGGGCCTGCCTGCGGCCCTGGTGGTGAGTATGCTGCGGATCGCCTGCAAGGAATTGCAGCCCCGACGAATGCTCCCCCACGAATTCCTCCTCGGACTCGATCACCTGCTCCGGGGAGAGATGCCGGGCTTTATGTTCGTCACCGCCATCGCCGCTACTATCCACCGGGACGGCCGGTTGGAGTGGAGCGGCATCGGCCACCCTGACGGTCTGATCCGCCGGGCAGATGGCAGCATCGATCGTCTCCCTTCCACCCAAGGGATGATTGGCTTGATGCCGGTAGCCGCCCTGCAGAAGCGGACCATCAGTCGGAACGCCCAGTTGTATCCCGGCGACCGCCTGTGTCTGCTGAGCGATGGTGTCGCCGAGGCCATGGACCCCCACAACAACTTCCTGCCGGCTGGAATCGTGCCGGAAGCCCTGCGGATCGCCGGTCCGCCACCCGATGTCATCAACGGACTCCTGGAAGCCATCGACCGCCACCGGGACACCGCCCCACAAGCGGATGACATCACCTTGGTGGTGGGCGATTTCCACGGATGAGCGAAGCGTCATCGTCCCTAGACATCGCCATCGTCGGAGGCGGTATCAACGGGATCATGACGGCATGGTACCTGGCGGATGCCGGGCATCGGGTCCAGATCTTCGAACGTAATGGAATGATGGAGGCCACCAGTTCAGCCTCCACAAAACTCCTGCATGGTGGTCTGCGCTACCTGGAAAACGGTGATTTCCGCCTAATCCGGGAAGGCTTGCGGGAACGCTCCTGGTGGATGGCCCAGGCACCCCACCTTGCCCGACCAATCCAATTGATCCTGCCCATCCATGGCTGGACCCGTCGACCGGCGTGGATGTTTCGGCTAGGCCTTGGACTGTATGGCCTACTGGCTGGGAATCGGACCTTGGGTCCCAGCCGTTGGCATGAACGTCGTGACATCCTACGTCTGCAGCCAGATCTCGACCCCGGAGACCTGCGGGGAGGATTCACCTTCTGGGACGGGCAGATGGATGACCGGGCCCTGGGGCTTTGGGCGACAGAGCAGATCCGCATCAAGGGTGTTAAAATCCACGAGCACCGGATGGTGGAACGGGTGGACCAGACGGGAGGTTTGACCGTTCATGGGCAACGCCAGCGATTTGACCGGGTCATCAACGTTGCCGGACCATGGGCCAAGGCCCTCCTGGAGGCCAGTGGCATCGCCTCTTCACACCACCTCGATCTGGTGCGAGGCAGTCATTTAATCCTGAATCGACCATGTTCCGCTGGAATTCTGGCCGAGGTTCCCGGAGAACGACGGATCGCCTTCGTCCTCCCGTGGAAGGGAATGACGCTGGTGGGCACCACCGAGGAACGTCAGACGCTGGGAGATCCCATCTGCGTCGCTCCGAATGAGATCTCCTACCTCCTCGCGTACCATAATCGACTGATGTCCAGATCTGCCGCGCCGGTGGATATCGTGCATTCCTTCGCTGGATTGCGTCCACTGCTCTTCAGTAGCAATGATCCCACCCGGGCCAGCCGAGAATATGCCATCGAGCGTCAGGGTCGTCTGATCACGGTGCTGGGTGGAAAATGGACTACCTCCCGGGCCCTGGGGGAACGGGTGGCACAGCTCGCGATACGGAATGATTAAGTCCCTCATCCAAAAATATGGGGAGAACCGATTGATCGCCCACCGAGGTGGAGCGAACGTCGCTCCTGAGAACACCCTACCTGCCTTCCGTGAAGCCGCTCGGCGTGGCTTTCGGTGGGTGGAATGCGATGTGGCCTGTACCGCCGATGGGATATCGGTGTTGTTCCATGACGACACGTTGGAACGCACCACCAATGGCCATGGCCACCTTCATCTCATTCAATATCGTGATCTGGTTCGCCTTGACGCAGGGCGCTGGTTTCATCCACGATTCACCACAACCAGGGTACCAACCTTGGCGGAAGCTTTGGAAGAATGGCATCGACTTAACCTGATAGCCTTGGTCGAATTGAAAGTTGGTGCAGGCCAGGATCCTGAACAGTTAGGATCGCAGGTTGCAAGGACCCTCGTTGGTTCACATCACCGATTGATCTCCTTTTCCAGTGAGGCCCTGGATGCGGCAAAAAAAATCGCACCTGATATTCCAAGACTGCTCGTCGTTGGCGACGCCCCGTGGACAGATGCTTGGATACACCAAGCCAGACGATTGGGCGCCATCGGATTAGATGTGGAGCATATTCTTATCACCCCGGAACTGATCGACAAAATACACAATTCAGGCTTGGAAATCCTATGTTGGACGGTGAATGATCCTCACCGAGCCGATCAACTCCTCGCTTGGGGCGTGGACGGAGTAACCACCGATGGGATTGACCTGCTTGGAAATTGATTTCTGGTGATCTTCTGGCGTCCCTCAAAAGTTCACCCCCATCCGACTCAGGTCGGATGGGGGTGATGAGTGCCACTATCAGAGGTGATTGATCAGTGTCCCATGGCCGACTTGCCGCCGCCCTTGCCCTTCTGAGCGAGGTACGGGGCATCCGGCTTAGCGTTGGCGCCGTATTTGCCGGCGGCATAGTCCGTGGCCATTTTGGCCAGGCTGATGACGGGAACGCCAGCAGCATGACCGGCTTGGCCGAACTGGCGCATCCGCTCCTCGACGATGACCTGCATCGCCGCCCGGGCGGGGGTGAGGTAACCGCGGGGATCGAATTCAGCCGGTTTCTCCACCATATACTTACGAATGGCGGCGGTGATGGCCAGGCGGTTGTCGGTGTCGACGTTGACCTTGCGCACACCGGACTTGATGCCGCGCTGAATTTCTTCCACGGGCACGCCGTAGGTTTCTTTGATCTTGCCACCGTACTTGTTGATCTCGTCGATCAGGTTCTTGGGGACAGACGAGCTGCCGTGCATGACCAGGTGGCAGTTGGGGATCTTGGCGTGGATCTCTTCGATCCGCTTGATTGCCAGAACGTCGCCCGTGGGCTTCTTGCTGAACTTGTAAGCGCCGTGGCTGGTGCCCATGGCGACCGCCAGGGCATCAATGCCGGTGCGCTTGACGAAATCCACCGCCTGGTCGGGATCGGTAAGGAGCTGATCGAGGGTCAGCTTGCCCTCGGCACCGTGACCGTCTTCCTTCTCGCCTTCGCCGTGCTCCAGGGAACCAAGAACACCGAGTTCGCCCTCGACGGAAACACCGAACGAGTGGGCAATGTTCACCACTTCGCGGGTGACGGCGACATTGTATTCATAGCTGGCAGGGGTCTTGCCATCGTCTTCCAGCGATCCGTCCATCATCACACTGGTGAAACCATAGCGGATGGCGCTGATGCAGGTGTCAGGGGCATTGCCGTGATCCTGGTGCATGACCACCGGGATTTCGGGGTACAATTCAACCGCTGCTTCCATCAGCTTCGCGAGAAAGAGGTCGTTGGTGAACTTCCGAGCTCCACGGCTCGCCTGGATGATCACCGGGCTCTTGGTGGCGCGGGCGCCTTCCATGATCGCTTGGATCTGTTCCATGTCATTGACGTTCAACGCGACGACACCGTAGTTATTGGCGGCGGCGTGGTCGAGCAGGGGACGAAGGGGAATGAGGGCCATGTCAGCTCCTGGGATTGGTAGGGTGGCGGAAGTATCAGGAAAAACTTTTCGGATCAAGAACTCGAAAATAGGCAAAACAAAAAAGCCGCGGGTTGACCCGCGGCTTGATGAACAAGGTGAACTTGCTTAATCAGACGAGTTCAAACAGAGCCTTGATGCCGTTGTCGCCAAGCCGATTGCCCGCGCGCAACACGCGAGTGTAGCCACCTGCACGCTGAAGATATTTGGGGGCAATTTCGTCCACCAGAGTATCGACTGCGGCGACGTTGTTACCCAACGCTGCCAAGGCCAAGCGCCGGAAATGCAGCTTTTGGGCAGGGTCGGTGGCAGCGACCGATTTCTTGCCAAAAGTGATGCAACGCTCAGCGTACCGGCGTGCCTCCTTGGCCTTAGGCAGGGTAGTAATGACCCGGCCATGCTCAAAAAGGGCTGCCGTAAGATTTCGCATCAGAGCGATGCGGTGTTCTGAAGTGCGGCCGAGCTTGCGGTGGTCGTTGAGATGACGCATATCGTTTCCAGTTAAGTGCTACTGCGTGAACGGGTAATCAGGCTTCGCCGGCCTTGGCGGCCAGACGCATACCAAAGCTCAGGCCGCGATCGGCCAATTTTTTCTTCAACTCTTTGGCAGCGATTTTGCCCAGGTTCCGGATTCCGGAAACTTCGGCTTCGTCCATCTGAACCAGGTCGCCGACATTGCGTACATTGGCTGCGCGGAGAGCATTTTCAGTCCGGACACTGAGATCCAGAGCGCTGATCTGCTTTCCAAGGAGAGCCGTCTTTTCGCCGTCACCTTCGATCGTCAGACCGGAAGGGGAAGTCTCTGTATCGCGACCGACTTCAAAATACTTGACGAAAGGATTCAGATGCTTGCGAAGGATATTGGTCGCTTCAACGAGGGCCAGTTCGGGAGTAATGGAACCGTCAGTCCAAACTTCCAGGTCCAAGGCCTCATAGTCGGTACGCTTGCCAAGTCTCGTGGGCTTGGTGCTAAAGGAACAGCGCTGGACTGGGCTATAAATGCTGTCGATAGCAATGGTTCCAACCGGCGAAGTCTC
>CANIXE010000056.1 GCA_947470885.1 Planctomycetota bacterium | reverse complement strand
CGGGTGAAACTGGACACCAACGGCAGCCGGCCCGGGGCGCTGGCCTCTCTTGTGCAGGCTGGACTGGTGGATCACGTCGCCCTGGATCTGAAATCCACCTGGGGGGACTACCACCGCCTGACCGGTGTGGACGGCACCACCGTGGCGGAATCCCTGGGGGTCCTGCGCACGGGCACGGTGGCCTATGAGGTGCGGACCACGGTGTGCGGCGGCTGGCATGACGACCAGTTGCTCACCGAGCTCGCGGGCCAAATCCGCCCTGGCGAACGCTGGTACCTGCAACCATTCCGCCCCAGCAACGGTGTGCCCGACCAGGGCGCCAACCTGCATCCTCCCGATTCAGAACTGCTGGGTCGCATCCGGGATCAGGCGCGCCGCGCCGGGATCGATTGCCACACGCGTTGAAATGGTCGCCCGTCGCCTGTCATCCCCAGGCACACTGCACAGCACTGCTGGGCCGCAGCGGCGCTGTGCAACGTCAGCGGTAGAGACCTCTAGGCTCTGGCCCGGTGCCCGGGCGGATCGGCGCCGTGGTGTTGGGCAGACGGGTTTTTTCGTCAATTCGGCGGATGGTCAGAACCGTGGCCCCATCGATGGCCGGGGCCAGCAGGTAGCGGGCCTCGGTCTCGCCCTGGCGCGAACTGATGAGCAGATGACCGTCCTCATCCCGGGAAAGTAGGGTGATTTCGGTGAACCGGTCACGGGCAAACTGGGTCAGCAGAACCTGTTCCTCGGGGGTCGCCTGGGGTGGCTGGTAGGCCCGGAGGGTGCAGCCGCCGACGGCCATCACGGCCAGGGCCAACACGGGAAGGACGATGGCGTTACGAAGGACCTGCACAGGCATGGCCGGGACTATGGTTGCTTCGCCGGCGGCGCCACCTGCGGCCCTGGCTGGGCGGGGACGGGCAGCAACACCGCCGCTTCAGGACCGGCCAGGGCCAGGGGCAATCCCGAGATCCAGGCGGCAGGCCAGGTGCCATCAAGCACCACCAGGGTCCGGGCGGCATCCCGGGGATCCGCCACCGCCAGGGCGCAGAACGTTGGCGGCTGGCGGGTGCGGGCGGTCTTCCCCAGGAGGATGCCCCGGTCATTCCATGCCGCCGGCAATCGGGGGGCCAAGGAGGCCAGCACCCGGTTGGACCGGGGCGAGCCGATCAGGACCAGGCGGTGGTCCCGCCAGTCCTCGGCCCGGAACCGGGCATCGTCGATCCGCGGCGGTAGGCCGTGGGCATGGCCGGCCCAAGCCGCCTGGAATTCATCCGCCAGGCGGGCGGTAACTTCTGCCGCGGCGTCGTGCTCACCGGTGCCCACCACCAGGACGAAAGGCCCCGCGGCATACAGGGTGAGGGGATTCGGTGGCGGCAGCGGCGTCGGTGCGCCCTCCGGCTTGACCACCCGGGTCCAGGTCCCGGGGTCTGCCAAGTCCGCATCCTGATCCGCCAGGACCACACCCCGCCAGCGCCCAGGGCTGCCTCGCCAAGCTGCCAGCGCCCCCTCCCGGGCCGGGCCCACCGCCACCAGCAGCGGTCGATCCAGGCCGACAGTCGCCAGATCCAGGCGATGTTGGTTGATCCCGGTGTACGTTGGATCTCCGGCGGGGTAGAGTTCGGCCACGCGGAACCCGGCCTGATTGGCCACCGACAACGTCCCGGCGGGCAGGTCCGGCCAGCGCCGTTTCAATACGCCAGACAGGGGCCGCAGGACCACCGCCCAGGCCTGCCCGGGACCGGGATGACGGCGGATGGGCTGGACGCTGGCGTCCACCGGATCCACCTGCACCTGGTCCGGATCCGCTGGCCGGGCCAGCAGGGCGGCCACGGCCTCCAAGCACGCCAGGGTCGGCGTGGGCCAGGTGGCCAGGAATTCCCCCAGTTGTTCATCCCGCAGGCGGGATGCCGGATCGTTGGCCAAACCCCGGACGGCCTGGATGCGGGCGGCCACCGTGGACACGGATTCCAGGGGCGCGCTGACCGACATCGGCTCGCCGCCCCCCGTCCCGATCAAAGCGGCCTCCAGACGGCCCGGACCGGGGTCTTCCTGGGGAACAGCGATGATCCCCACCCCAGCCAGCAACTGCCCGGGATCCTCGATCATCACCTCGCCCGCCGCCGACACCCGGTTGCCGGCGAGGATCCGCCAACGTAATACCGCCGGCAAATGCAGGTCATTGCGGATGTCGCCCTGGAGAGTGAAGCCCAGGGGCAGCCCCGGGCGAACCATTGGCGACGGCACCGTCAGGCGCAGGGCACCAGGATTTTCCCCAGCCCCAAGGGACAGCGCCAGACCAAGAAGGACCCCCAGAACCCTCACCCCAGGGCCTCGGCAAGGATCGTCGGGTACAGCTGCTGGTAGGCGACGTAATCCCCCGCGACCCGGCCAATCCGCTCCCGGATCTCCGCCGCCAGGGGCTTGATGACCTTCCCCGGGACCCCAGCCACCAAATGGCCCTCGGGGACCTCCATCCCCTCGGGGACGACACAGCCGGCGGCCACCAGACAGCCGGCCCCGATCACCGCCCGGTCCAAGACCTTGCTGCCCATGCCCAGCAGGGTTCCAGCGCCGATGGAGCAGCCGTGGGCGATGGCCCCGTGGCCAAAGCTGACCTCGGCCCCGACCTCGCAGGGCTGCTTGCGGGTGACGTGCAGGCAGCACAGGTCCTGGATGTTGGTCCGGTCACCGATGCTGATGTGGTTGATATCGGCCCGGAGCACCGCCCCGAACCACACCGAACAACCGGTGCCGAAGCGCACATCGCCGATCAAGGTGGCGTTGGGCGCGAGGAACGCCGGGGATTGGGGGGTGACGCCGTTGATGGGGATGCGCAGGGCCATGGATCGGACGTTAGGCCCGGTAGCGGCGGCGGAAGCGTTGCCGAGGGAATGCGCTCCCTACCGTGCTGCCCATGAATCTCAACGAAGGTCGAGTCTACCTTGGTCACCTGGGGTCGATCCCCCTGTACATCCATTGGACGTTCGTCTTTCTCCTGTTGATGGTGTTCGGCGGCACCAACTTCCAGGACGGCCTATCCATCGAAATGGGCCTGATGTGGATGATGGCCCTGCTCATCGCCATCGTCCTCCATGAACTGGGCCACGGTCTGGCGGCGAAGGTCCAAGGGGCCTTCGGGATCACCATTACCCTCTGGGCCATGGGGGGATTATGCAGCAGCACCCGGGATCCGTTGCCCCGACGTGAGCTCATTATCCTCGCCGCCGGACCGGCAGTCAGCCTGCTGTTGTGGTGGGTCTCTGGCCTCGCCCTGACTTTGGTGGCCAATGCCCCGCCCGGAGCGTTTGGCGGCCTAGCCCTCCAGACCAAACTGGCCACTTTCCTGTACATCTCCCAGCACCTCAACATGCTGTTGTTCGTCTTCAACATCCTGCCCATCTTCCCCCTCGATGGCGGGCAGATCATGTTCAACCTGGGCCTGTTGGTGACCCGGCGCCACGACCTAGTGCGGAAGTTCACCCTCGCCTGTGCCTTCGCCGGAGCCTTCGCCTACCTCGCCTGGCGTCACCAAACCACCGGCACCGTCCAACCCTACAGCGTCATCATGATGGGCTGGCTGGTCTTCAACGCCTTCACCTACCTCCGCTGAACCCCGAACTGCGCAACACCCCCATGCCCCGCGTCCTCTCCGGCATCCAGCCCTCCGGCCAGCTCCACCTCGGCAACTACGCCGGGGCGATCCGTCAGTTTCTTGATCTGCAGGCCGCCCAGCACGAGATGTTCGTGTTCGTCGCCAGCTACCACGCCCTGACCACCCAGCGGGATCCGGCGGCCCTGCGGGCGGCCACCCGGCAGATCGTCGTCGACTACCTGGCCTTCGGCCTGGATCCGGCCAAGACCGCCATCTACGTCCAGCACGACGTGCCGGAAGTCACCGAACTGGCCTGGTTGCTGTCCTGCGTCTGCCCCACCTCGTTCATGGACAAGGCGGTGAGCTACAAGGACAAGCTGGCGAAGGGATTCTCCGCCAACGTCGGACTCTACACCTACCCGATCCTGCAAGCCGCGGACATTCTCGCGCCCCAGGCAGACATCGTCCCGGTGGGCAAAGACCAGGTCCAGCACATCGAGATCACCCGGGACCTGGCCCTGCGCTTCAACCACGAATTCCAGACCGCGGTGTTCACCATTCCCGGCCATCGCCTGGCCCCGGATGCGGAAGTCTTGCCCGGGATCGACGGCGAAAAAATGTCCAAGAGCTACGGCAACACCATCGATCCGTTCCAGGAGGAAAAGCCCCTGCGCAAGCGGCTGATGTCCATCAAAACGGATTCCAAGGGCGTGTCCGACGCGAAGGACCCGGAGACTTGCAGCATCTTCCGGATCTTCCGGGGGATCGCCGGCAAGGATGACCCGCGCACCCGGGACCTGGCGGCGAAGTACGCCGATCCCTCTCGGCATTCCCCGGAGGGCTTTGGCTACGGCCACGCCAAACAGGCCCTGTTCGAGTTGATCCTGGATCACTTCGGCCCAGCCCGATCCCGGCGGGCGGCCCTGATGGCGGATCAGGGGTACATTGACCAGGTACTCAAGGCCGGTGCGGGCAAGGCCCGGGCCGTGGCCCAGATCACGGTGCAGAAAGCCCGGGCCGCCGCCGGGTTATAAGCCACCGCTGAAGGCTGGCGGGCCGTCAAGTCCGTAACGAAATGGGGGCACAGCCCCTGCTTTCGGAGAATACCGGTCCTGGGTGAAATCGCCGAGATGCGGAATTCCCGGGAGCGCCGGCGCCCCCGCCGGCTCGCGCTGCCTCCGAAGCCGGCGAGGGCGCTCCCAGGATCGGGGTGCGGAATTCCCGGGAGCGCCGGCGCCCCCGCCGGCTCGCGCTGCCTCAGAAGCCGGCGAGGACGCTCCCAGGATCGGCGTGCGGAATTCCCGGGAGCGCCGGCGCCCCCGCCGGCTCGCACTGCCTCAGAAGCCGGCGAGGGCGCCGACGCTTCAGAGACCGGGGTTGCGCTGGCTGGGGATCCGATGGAATCACCAGCCAATGTCTATCCTCCGCCTGCTCTGCCTGGTCCTGACCTTCGCCGCCTGCACCACCGCCGCCGAATTGGTGGTTCCGACCCAGCCCGCCGAGACCACCGCTTGGCCGGTGCTCCACCAGGGCCGGGTCAAACCCTTCGCCACCGCCGCCGAGGAATCCCTCCTTGCGATCACCGGCAAGCTGCCCTTCGGCACGGTGGTCAACGCCAGTGGCCAGCACATCACCCGCACCTGGCCGGCGACGGACTTGGTCCTGGCGATGCTGCTGGCGCCCCAGGGCTGGCAGGACCGGCCCCTGGTCTACACCCCGTTCCTAGCCACCCAGAAGACCCTGGGCCTGACCGGCCAATGGGCCTCCCTGGACCAGATCGAGGCCCACCGAAACGACCTCGCGGAAGTCAGCCAGCGCAAGACCCAGAGCGACCGCAGCGGCCAGCGCCTAGGGGAATGGACCCGGGAGGACGAAGCGATGAACGCCCTGGTGGGACGCTACAGCGAGACCGTCGAATTTCTCACCGGCCGGACGATCCTCCTCGCCCCCCTGGCCGCCACCAAAGCAGACCAAGCCTGGGCCATCGGCCTCGCCGCCCAGGTCGCCGCCGACCACAACCGCCCCTGGCGGGAACGTTTGCACAACGCCCTGGTGGCCCCGGGGAACGACGGTGCCGCCGCGGCCCTGGCCCGGGCAGACATCTGGCTGAACTTCGAGGACCTGGTGCGGGATCCCGATCCCCTCCTGGCCAGCGCCCCGAAGGACGGCCTGCTGGCCCCCATCGTCGCCGCCAGCAAGGAGCTGAAATCCCTGGCGGAAGGTGGTGCCGCCGTGGCCAAGGCCCTGCCCCCCTTCGTCGCCGCCTGCGCCGCGGCCGGCCAGGCCCGGGATGCCGGACTGACCACGCCCAGATCCTCCTGGCCCAGCCCGGGCCTGATCGATCTGGAGCTGTTCTACAAGCGGTCGTCGGTGTTCACCTTCGCTTGGCTGGCGTTCATCTTCGGCGGCGTGACGGCAGCGTTCGGCTTGCGTCGGGGCCCGACCTGGCGGCGGGTGGGCACCACCCTGGTGGTCATCGGCCTGGTGGCCACCACCGCCGGCTTGACCGCCCGCTGCATCATCACCGGCCTGGGGGCGGTGACCAACCTTTACGAGACTCTGATCTTCGTCGCTCTGATCGCCGGGGTCATGGGCCTGATCATGGCCAAGACCAGCGGCAATGGCCTGTACCTGGTGGCCGGGGCCATCGCCGCCGGATTGTGCGCCATGGTGGGCGAAGCCATGCCCCCGGAGATGGGCAACAACATCGGCCAGCTGCAACCGGTGCTGCGTTCCCGGTTCTGGCTGTGGATCCACGTGAAGACGGTGGTCGCCAGCTACGCCGCCTATGCCCTGGCCCTGGTCCTGGGCAATATCGCCCTGTGGCAGGCCTGGCGGGAAAAGCGCAAGGTCACCATGGAGGAAAGCCGGGCCCTCTACCGCTGCCTGCAAGTCGGCACCGTCCTGATCATCGCCGGCACCCTGCTGGGCGGCTGGTGGGCGGACGCCGCCTGGGGCCGCTTCTGGGGCTGGGATCCCAAGGAGGTCGGCGCCCTGATCGTCTGCCTGACCTACCTCATCCCCCTCCATCTGCGCTACGTCGGCGCCGTCGGCCCCACCGGCCTGGCGGCCTGGAGTGTCCTCGGCTTCCTGTCCGTGCTGTGGAGCTGGTACGGGGTGAACTTCATCCTCGGCACCGGATTGCACGCTTACGGCTTCGGCAGCGGCGGCCAGTCCATCGTCCTGCCCCTCACCGCCGCCCAACTGTTGTTCACCGGCTGGCAGCTGTCGGTGATCAAAGGCTCGGTGGCGGCGAAGGGCTGACCACCCGGCTTTGGTCGCCTACCACAGACAGTCGGGGTGGTAGGCGGCAATGGCCGGATCACAGCTGGCCAAACGAAGCTGGTGACGCCGGCTCTGAGCCACCAGCATGCGATCGAAGGGATCCCGGTGTTCCCAGGTCAATGCCGCTGCCACCCGGGCATCGTCATGATCCATTGGCAGAGGCAGGAATGACCAACGCTGAAAACAGATCCCCGGCTCGGCCAAGAAGTCTTCCACCCCCGGCAGACGTCCCAGGCGATGCTTGATGCCGATTTCCCAAACGGTGGCCGCCGAGACATGGATCGGGGTCAGGCCCTCGTGCAGGATCGTTCTGATCCGTTCCCCCAACTGGGGGTCATCCGCCATCCACCACAGCAGGGCGTGGGTATCGAGCAGGATACCCCGCATCAGCCCCAAGCCCCGTCCTCCGAACCGATCGGCCCGGTGATATCCCCACTGATCCGCCCGCGAAATTCCCCAGGCTCACGAATCATGGGGGGAATCGGTACCAATCGAACCAAAGGACGCCCTTTGCGGGCGATAATGACTTCCTCACCCTGGCAGGCCTGATCAACCAAGTGCGAGAGATGGGTCTTCGCTTCGAGGATGTTGCTAGTGGACATGGCGGCATCCTCCTGACCAGGTGACCTGGTCAAGTGAACCGAGGACATCGCCAAGCACCTGCACGGCGGTCGCCCTGGACCACCGGGGCAACACCCCCACGCTGCCGCGCCATGACCACGCCCACCTGGACCCCCATCGACCGCGGCTACGAGGACATCCGCTACGACCATCAGAAGCGCGAGCACGGCAGCGTGGCGCGCCTGATGATCAACCGGCCCAAGGTCCACAACGCCTTCACTCCGAAAACTATCCAGGAGCTGCGGGATGCCCTCCAGCACGCCCGGGATGATGGCCAAGTGGGAGCGATCATCCTCACCGGGGCCGGCGAAAAGGCGTTCTGCTCCGGCGGCGACCAGCGGGTGCGCGGCCACGGCGGCTATGTCGGCGGCAAGGGCGGCGACGTCATCCCCCGGCTGAACGTGCTGGACCTGCAAAAAGAAATCCGCTCCTGCCCCAAGCCCGTGGTGGCCATGGTCGCCGGCTGGGCCATCGGCGGCGGCCAGGTGCTGCACCTGGTGTGCGACATCACCATCGCCGCGGAAAACGCCCGCTTCGGCCAGACCGGGCCCCGGGTCGGCAGCTTCGACGCCGGATTCGGCGCCAGCTACCTGGCCCGCTGCATCGGCCAGAAGAAGGCCCGGGAATTCTGGTTCACCTGCCGCCAGTACGACGCCAAGCAGGCCCTGGACATGGGCCTGATCAACGACGTAGTGCCCCTGGCGGAGCTGGAGGCCAAGACCCTCAGCCTGTGCGACGAGATGCTCCAGCATTCCCCCATGGCTCTGCGCTGCCTGAAGTCCGCGTTCAACGCCGACTGTGACGGCCAGTCCGGACTCCAGGAACTGGCAGGCAACGCCACCCTGCTGTTCTACATGACCGAAGAGGGCAAAGAGGGCCATTCGGCCTATGTGAATAAGCGGAAGCCGGATTTCTCGAAGTTTCCCCGACTGCCATGAATCCCCGGGTCTGGCCGAATAAAACCGGACCATCAGTGGCCGAACTGGGAGCGCCGAGCGCCAGCTCGGCCTCGGAGATGCGCGGTACGGCAACTGACGTCGATGCCACGGGGGAGTCGTCCCGAAGCCGAGCTGGCGCTCGGCGCTCCCAGTGGGTCGTCCGGTGCGCAACGTGGCTTTTTCCACACGAGAGCCAATGCGTATGCTGAAAACCCGGCAACCATGAACCCCTGGCTGGCGGCAACCCGGCCCAAGACCCTGGCGGCGGGCATCGTCCCAGTGGCGGTGGGCACGGCCCTGGCCGGCAGCGTGGGCGCGGTGCGCTGGGACCTGGCGGCGGGTTGCCTGGTGGGGGCCCTGCTGATCCAGATCGGCTGCAATTTCGCCAATGACGCCTTCGATGCCTTGAAGGGCGCGGACACCGCCGAGCGCATCGGCCCCCAGCGGGCGGTGGCCGCCGGGCTGATCTCGCCCCGGGCGATGTTGATCGCCACCGGCGTGGTCCTGACTGCCGCCCTGGGTGTCGGCCTGTGGCTGGCGGGCACCGGGGGTTGGCCGATCCTGGTCCTCGGGCTGATCAGCCTAGTCTGCGCCGTGGGCTATACCGCCGGGCCGTTTCCCCTGGCCTACATCGGCCTGGGGGACCTGTTCGTGTTCCTCTTCTTCGGCTGGTTCGCGGTCCTGGGCACCGCGTGGATCCTCGCCGGCCGACTGCCCCTCACCTGGTGGCTGGTGGCCAGCGCCGTGGGCCTGCAGGCGGCCACCATCATCTGCGTCAATAATCTGCGGGACATCCCCACGGATGCGAAAGTAGGCAAGCGGACCCTGTGCGTGCGCCTGGGAGACCGGGCCAGCCGGGCGTACTACGGGATGCTCCACGCCGGGGCGGCCCTGTGTCTGCTGGTTGCCGCCACCCAGGTGCCCTCCGCCGATCAGGCCCGGTACATCCTGCCCGCCGGTCTGGCAGCCATGGGCGGCATGCTCCTGGCCCGGGGCGTGGCCAAGGCCCAGGGCGCCGAACTGAATGGATTCCTGGGGAAAAGCGCCGCTCTGGAGCTGCTCACCGGCCTGGCCCTGGTGATTCTCCATGTCCGGTGACTCGATGAGGCTGCCCCAGGAGCGCCTGTGCCGGGAGCGCCGACGGCCACGTCGGCTCGGTACAAT
>CANIXE010000055.1 GCA_947470885.1 Planctomycetota bacterium | reverse complement strand
AGGTCCCGGTGCGCCTCCTGGTGGGCGGTCGGGAGGTCCTTTGCCCGGCCAAGGCCGATGCTTTCGTCAGCCTGGACGACCCCGAGGCCAAGGGCATTCACATGTCCCGGCTGTACCTGGCGATCAACGAGGCCTTGGAGTCCGAGCCCCTGACTCTGCCCCTGGTCCGCCGGATTCTCGACGGTTTCGTCGCCAGCCATGTGGGCCTGAGCCATTCCGCGCGGACCAGCATCGCCTGCGACCTGCCGGTGAAGCGCCCGGCCTTGAAAAGCGGTACCAGCGCCTGGCGGACCTACCCGGTGACCCTCAGCGGCAGCCTGGATGCCGGCACCCATCGCTTCCGCCTGGGGGTGACCGTCGCCTATTCCAGCACCTGCCCGTGCTCGGCGGCATTGGCCCGTCAACTGGTCCAAGAACGGTTTCGCCAGGATTTTGCCGGCCAGTCGGCCCTGTCCGCCGAGGCCGTGGCCGAGTGGCTGGGCCAGGAATCCTCCATTGTCGCCACCCCCCACGCCCAGCGCAGCTATGCGGTGGTGGAAACCGAAGTGGATGACCGGGACGCCCCCAGCCTGATCCAGCTCATCGACCTGGTGGAGGACGCCCTCCAGACCGCCGTCCAGGCGGCGGTGAAGCGGGCGGACGAACAGGAGTTCGCCCGGCGCAACGGCAGCAACCTGATGTTCTGCGAGGACGCCGGCCGGCGGATCAAGCACGCCCTGAACCAGGACGCCCGGATCCGCGACTGGCGGGCCGAGGCCGTCCACGTGGAAAGCTTGCATCCCCACAACGCGGTGGCCATCGTCACCAAGGGCATCCCTGGCGGCTTCGTGGCCTGACGGCCTGGCGATTGCCGATTGCCCGACCCGGGGCACACCCACACCCTGCCGCCATGCCCCTCCAACCCTTGACCGTGACCCTGTCGGATGGCCAGAAGATCGCCGCGCTGAAACGCCTGCGGGAGGTCTACCAGGCCCAATTGGCGGTGATCGAGGCGGAGTTGGGCGAAGCCCTGCTGGCCCAGGCCGAGGCGGAGTTCCTAGCGCCCTACCTGGGCGAGCAGCCCGAGGTGAAGGAGCTGCGCCTGAAGGCTGCGGATGCGGCGGCGAAGGAGACCCGGCGCCAGTATCTGGGCAAGCTCATCGAGCGCCTGGACCAGGTGATCCCCGCCCAGCAGGACGTCCATGTGCCCCTGCCCACGGGAGCGCCTGCAGGCGGAAATTCCGCGGCCCGGCCCGGTCCGATTCGCCGGTACTGACCCGTGGCTGCCACCCTGGTTTACCACATTCGGCCGGCCCGGCTGACGGATGTCCCGGCCCTCCATGAACTGATCAACACCTTCGCCCAGCGGAAGCTGATGCTTCAGCGGACGCTGCCGGAATTGTACGAGATGACCCGGGATTTCCTGGTCGCCGAGGCGGATTTCGGTGGTCTGGTGGGCTGTGCCGCGGTGCACATCGACACCGACGCCATCGGTGAGCTCAAATCGTTGGCGGTGGCCCAGTCGGCCCAGAACTGCGGCGTCGGCCGGGCCCTGGTGAAGGCCTGCGCCGCCGAGGCCCGGCACCTGGGGCTGAAGCGCCTGTTCTGCCTGACCTACCAGGTGGAATTCTTCGCCAAGCTGGGCTACACCAAGGTGGACCGTTCCCACCTGCCCCAGAAGGTCTGGAGCGAGTGCGTGCGCTGCCACCGCTTCCTGGACTGCGACGAGACCGCGATGTGGGTCCAGGTCTAGGTGGCCAGCGAGCCGTCCCTCCAGGACCGGGCCAAGGCCGCGTTCTGGCCGCCCTGCACCCACCTGACCGATCGTGACCTGTGGCCCCCGGTGGAAATCCTCGGCGCTGGCGGCAGCCACCTCCACTTGGCGGATGGCCGACGGGTTCTCGACGGTATCAGCTCCTGGTGGTGCAAGGCCCTGGGCCATCGCCATCCGGACTTGTTGGCGGCCCTGACGGAGCAGGCCGGGCGCTTCGACCATGTGATCGCTGCGGGCACGGTGAACGAGCCCGTGGTCCGCCTGTGCGAACGCCTGGTGGCTGTGGCGGGTGGCCGGGCGGCCACGGTGTTCCTCGCCGGCGACGGCAGCACCGGGATGGAGATCGCCCTGAAGATGGCCCTGCAGTTCCAGGCCCAGACCGGACATCCCGGGCGCACCCGGATCGCCTGCCTGGAAAACGCCTACCACGGGGAAACCGTGGCGACCCTGGCGGTGAGCGACTGCGCGTTGTACCGCGCTCCGTTCGCCGCCTGGTGCTTCCCCGGCACGGTGCTGACCGGCGCGCCCTATCGTAGCGGGCCCACGGATCCGGCGTGGTTGGACGCGGGCCGGGAATGGCCGGGCATCCGCGCCCAGCTGGATGCCGTGGCCGGTGAACTGGCGGCGGTGGTGGTGGAACCGGTGCTCCAAGGCGCAGGGGGCATGCGGGTGTACAGCCCGGACCTACTGACCCGCCTGCGGGCCTGGTGCGATGCCCACGGGGTGCTGCTGATCGCCGATGAAATCGCCGCCGGGATGGGCCGCTGTGGCGCCTGGCTGGGATCCCAATTGGCCCCCAACGCCGGCGCGGACCTGACAGTGCTGTCGAAGGGTCTCACCGGGGGAATGCTGCCCCTGGCCGCCACGGTGGTCAGCCGCCGGGTGCAGGAAGCTTTTGCCGGCACGTGGGATTCCGGCCGCTCTTTTTTACACAGCAACACCTACTGCGGCCACGCCCTGGCGGTGGCGGTGGCCCACGCCGCCCTGGATGCCTTAGCCCCGCTGCTGCCCGATATTCAGCGTCGGGGCGAAGGTCTGCGTGCCCGCCTTGCCGAGGTAGCCCGCACCACCGGTGCGTTGGGACCCGTGCGCGGCGTCGGCTTTGTTGCGGCAGCGGACTTGCTGGCCCCCGACGCCATCCCCAGCCGGCTTGGCCAGCGCATCTGCCGGGCGGCCCTGGCCCACGGCGCGTTCCTCCGTCCCCTGGGGAGCACCCTGTACCTGCTGCCCCCGCTCAATGCCTCCGATGCCGAACTGGATGCCCTGGCCGAGTCCCTGGGCCGGGCAGTGGCGGACGTCGCTAGGAGCGCCGAGCGCCAGCTCGGCATCGGTGGCGCTCCCAGCGACGACTGACGTTGATGCCACGGCGGGAACCGCCCCGAAGCAGAGCTGGCGCTCCATGGAAAATACCGCCGTCTACACCCGGCTGGGCGCCCCCAGCACCGTCAGGTACACCACCGCCTGGTCGTGGGGAATGCCCAGCATGTCGCTGACCTTATCATCGAAGAATCCGCCGATGCCGCTGGCCCCCTGGCCTTCTGCCAGGGCCGCGAGATTCAGGCGTTGGCCCAGGATCCCCGCATCCAGGTGGAGCAGGCGGTACACCCGGTCACCGTAGCGTTGGACCGCGGCGGAAAGATCCGCGGCGTGGAGGACCACCGCCGCCGCCAGGCCGCAGAGGTCCTGGCCCAGGCCGAGGAACGCTAATGCCCGGGCGTCGCAGCCCGCCCGCACCAGGCGCAACTCCAATCCGGTGGGGGCCAGGTAGTACACGCCGGGTTCCAGGCCGCTGACCGAACGCACGGCGACGAAGGTCATCAACTGGTCCAGGGCGAAGTGCCCCGCCGGGCCCAGGCCCACCCGTTCCGGGGCGTAGGCGGCGGCGAGGATCCGGGCCAGGGCCTCCCGGGGCATGGGTGCACCGGAAAATGCCCGGGTGCTCCGCCGGTCGGCGATGGCCGAGAGAACATCCCGGGACAGGGGCGACTGGCCGGTGGATTCCAGGTGTTCGGCGGTGGCCCAGCCGTGGCGCAGGTGCAACGCCTCGGCGGTGGCATCCCCCAGCAGCGGCAGTCGGGGCCGTTCCTTGGGGCAGCGGCCGGCGGCGTGCAGCGCGTCCAGCAGGGGCAGGGTGGGATGGCTGCTGCCGACGGGGGAGGGGAGCGCGGCCCAGGCGGGGCGCTCCAGGCTACCCGGATTGTTGATCGCCAGCACCGCCAGGGCGCCTTCTTCCGCCGGATCCACCCGCAACAGGGTATTCAGGGCGTCATCGGCAAAGGCCGCGGTCAGATGGCTGCGCCAGCCCAGGGCGTGGGCTGCCAACTGGGCGTTCCCCAGCAGGTGGCCGGTGTCCAGGTTGATCCGCCGGTAGGCCCGCTCCTGGTAGCGCCAGCGGCTACGTTCGAAGATCCCGGTGACCACCAGGCTGAACGGAGCCGCCGCCACCGCTGCGCTGCCGTAGCAAGCCTGGGCCAGGTGGTCCGCCAGGGTGGGGTCCTCCCACAGGGGGATCAGGGCGTGGCGCTGGGGCAGGTAGCCGTACAGCCCAGGGGCCAGGGTGGGGAAGTCCCGGATCACCACATACAGTTCCGCCGGGTACAGGCCGCCCGCGGAGGGCGCCGCCCGCAGGTAGGTGGGTCGGTCGCCGTGGATGATCCCGGTGATGCCGTAGGTGGCGTAAATCAGCCGGGACAACGCGGCCAGACCGACGGAGGCCACCAGGGCCTCGGGGCCGGCGGCCTCGCCGGTGAACGGATTCGGATCGAAGGGCAGCCACGCCGCCAGGTCCACCGCCCGGCTGGGTTCGTAGTCCTTGGTCTGGGCCGGCTGGCTCGCCCAATCCAGTCCCGGATGCCCGCCGATGGTGTCGGGGGCGTACTTGGTGGCCTGGTGATAGACGAGGGCGGTGGACATCAGAACCCCGCGAGTTCGGCGGGGGAATCCAGGTTACGGACGGTGGCCCCGGCGCTGGCAGGGAGGGTCTTGGCCAGCATTCCGGACAACTGCTTTTGCGGTCCGAGTTCGAGGAACGCGGTATTTCCCGCTGCGTTCAACGCGAGGATGCAATCAGCCCAGCGCACCGGGCTGGTGAGCTGGCGCACCAGCAGGCCGGGGATGTCCGCGGCCTTGGTCACCGGGCAGGCGGTGACGTTGGCGAATACCGGCACCTGGGGATCGCGGAATGTTGTGGCTGCCAGGGCCGCCTGCAGCTTCGCGGCGGCGGGGGCCATCAGGGCGCTATGGAACGCCCCGGCCACCGGCAAGGGCAGGGCCCGGCGGATGCCGAAATCCTTGGCCTTGGCCACCGCCCGCTCGCAGGCGGCCTTGGCCCCGGAGATCACCACCTGGCCCGGGCTGTTGAGGTTGGCGACCTGCAGGACGTCCCCTTCGGCGCTGGCCTCGCACAACTTCTTGGCGGTGGCCTCATCAGGTCCGATCAGGGCCACCATGCCGCTGGCCACGGCCTCGGCGGCGGCCTGCATGGCTTCGCCCCGGAGGCGCACCAGGCGCACCGCATCGGCAAATTCCACGGCGCCGGCGGCCACCAGGGCGCTGTATTCCCCCAAGGACAAACCGGCGGTGGCGGCGAAGCTGACGGTGCCCACTTTTTCCCGCAGGGCGGCCAGGGCCATGCAGGAATGGACCAGGATCGCCGGCTGGCTCAGGTCGGTGCGGGTCAGCTCGGCCTCGGGACCCTCCCCCATCAGCTTGCCCAAGGGCAAGCCGAGGATCTGGTCCGCCTGGACCAGCAGGGCCCGGGCGGCGGGACTGGCTTCCGCCAGGGCCTTGCCCATGCCCACGTACTGGGCGCCTTGACCGGGGAAGATGAGAGCAGTGGACATCGGGTTCTCCTGGACGGGCCGGGATCCCATGGGCGATCCGCGGGCCGTCAACGGGGAGGTGGGGTTCGGTGGCCGGCTTGCTTTTGGGGGATGTTGGTTTCTGGCTCGCTACGGATGCCAAGTGTCAGTGCGGGTCCAGGGCCGGCGAGGCCCTGGCAGGCGTAGCGGACAGCGTCCGCGAACAGCAATCCCCCGAGCGCGCCTGCGCGCGCGAGCGGGGACGGGGCTTGGTTGCGCGCAGCGCAACGTCCCGGCGAAGCCGGGATCGCACCAGTCCGATCACCGCGCAGCGGTGACCTGCGCAGCAGGCAAGCCGCGCAGCGGCGATGTCGGATTGGGGCGCAAGCCCCGCTAGAGCTGCTGCAACGCCACCAACCGCGCATAGTGGCCGTTCAACGCCACCAGCCCCTCATGGGTGCCGCTTTCCAGCACCGTGCTGGGCCCGCCGTCGGTGCTGCCGATGACGTGGATCGCATCGGCATGCTGAACGGTGGCCAAGCGATGGGCCACCACCACCACGGTGCGGCCCAGCATCAATTCAGCGAGGGCCGCCTGGACATGGCGTTCGCTTTCCGCATCCAGGGCGCTGGTGGGCTCATCCAACAACAAGATCGGCGCATCCCGGAGGAGGGCCCGGGCGATGGCAATGCGCTGACGCTGGCCGCCGGACAGGCGGCCGCCCCGGTCCCCCACCACGGTGTCGTAGCCCTGGCCGCCTTCGAGGCTGTGGATCGCCTCGTGGACGTGGGCCCGGCGGGCGGCGGCTTCGACCTCTTCCCGGGTCGCGGCGGGTCGTCCGTAGCGGATGTTGTTGAACACCGTGTCGTTGAACAAAAAACTTTCCTGGCTGACGATGGCCACGTGGTGCATCAGGCTGTCGGCCTGAACGTCCCGCACATCCTGGCCGTCCCAGAGCACCCGACCGCCGGTCACATCCCGCAGGCGGGGGATCAGGTCCAGCACGGTGCTTTTGCCGCCGCCGCTGGGGCCCACCAGGGCGGTGACCTGGCCCACGGTGATCTCCAGGTTCAAGCCGGCGACCACGTCGGCAGCGTCGGGTTGGTAGCGGAATCCCACCTGGTCCAGGCGGATGGCCGTCCGGGGCGCCGGGGCTGCCGGGGCGCCATGACGGTCCACCAGGGCCGGCGCCCGGTCCAGCAGCTGGAACACCCGCTCGGCGCTTGGCAGCCCCTCCACCACATCGGCCCAGCCCCGCTGGCTTTCCCGCAGGGCATTGATCAGCAGACCGAAGGCCATGAGCACGGTGATGAACGCCGGCGGGTCGATGAGCTTGACGTTGAACATCCAGCCGGCGATGAGGAAGGCCACGCCACCGATCAGCCAGATCGAGCCCTGGGTCACCGCTTCGCTGCGGGCCCGGGCCCGGGCCATCCGCTGGCGCTCGCTGAACAGGGCCTCGTTCAGCCCATCGTAGCGCTGGACCTCCCGCTCGGTGCTGCCCATGGTCTTGATCACCCGGATACCCGCGGTGACCTGTTCGAAGGCGGTGAGGGCGTCCGCCAGGCGCTCCTGGGCCCGCTGGCTGCGCTTGCGGGTGGTGCGGAGGATCCGGGCGATCACCAAACCCACGGGCACCAGGATGACGAACACCGCCACCCCGAGCTGCCAGCTGGCGATGAACACGTACACCACCGCCCCCAGGGCAACGGCGGGTCGTTGCAGGAGACGGCCAAACAGCACCGACTGGACGTTATACAGCCGGTCCAAGTCGGCGGTCATCCGGGTCAGCAATTCGCCCCGGGCCAGATCACCGTGGAAGGCCAGGTCCTGGCGCACCAGGTGGCTGACAAAGGCAGCCCGGAGATCCCGGGTGCAGCAGTTTGCTAAATATTGGCCCACCACCCAGGAGCCATAGGCCAGGAAGGCCATGATCGGCGCGCCGGCGAGCAGCCATAAGGCCACCCGGTTCAGTTCAGCCACCGCGGCGCCCAGGCCCTCGGTATGGCCTTTAAGCCCCTGCATCTGCTCCAGGATGGTTTTAAGCAGGCTGGCCTGGAGGGTGGTCATCCCACCCACCGCCGCCGTGCCCGCGAACAGCAGCAGGGTCAGGTGGCGATAGCGCCAGCCCTGGGCGAGGATGCGGCGAAAGATGTCGGACTGGGTCACGGAGGGGGGTGCTCGGAGGGTGACAAGTGAAGCGCGGGATGGTCGGGACCAGCCGGGCGTGTAAACCGGAGAGCCTGATGACCATGGCGCTTCCCCGTCTTGTGGCGGGGGGGCATCCGCCAGACTTCCCGCCATGCTTCGGAGCCTCCCTCCAGTTGTGCTGTCGTTGCTGTTACTGGCCAGCAACGTGCCGGGATTCGAGTGGCCGTCCCTGGCGAACCTGCCCACGCTGCCGCCGATGCCCTGGGAAAAGCCTGCGGCGTCTGCGATACCCGGCCTGACCCCCGACCAAGAGGCAACCCTCCGCCTGCAGATCTTCCTCGACCGCCAGGGATTCCCCCCGGGAAAGGTGGATGGCAAGCCGGGGGAGTTTCTGGGTAAGGCCGTGGGCCGCTACCAGCTCGCCCATGGCCTGCCGGTCACCGGGGTGGCCGGGGCGGGGATCCCGCCGGTGTCCACCGCGCCGACCGTGGTGACCTACACCATCACCGCTGACGACCTGCGCCAGATCGGGCGCTGCCCCACCACCGTCGAGGCCCAGGCGACCCAGACGGCCCTGCCCTACGCCACGGTCCAGGAATTCCTCACGGAACGTTTCCACTGCGCGCCGAAGCTGCTCCAGACCTTGAATCCGACGTGGACCTCCGAGGACCTGCCGGTGGGGGCGACGGTCCAGGTGCCCAACGTCGAGCCCTTCAGGATCGAAGCCCTGCCCCGGATCTGGCCCGCCCATCCGGCGTTCCGCCAACGGATCATCCAGGTCCACCGGGCGGAACGGATGCTGGACCTGTGGGAGGGCAAGACCCTCCTGGCCAGCTTCCCCATCACCCCCGGTGGCGGCACGGTGGAGACCCCCGCCGGGCATTGGCATCTCACCGCCATCGCCGTCGCCCCCACGTTCCGCTGGGATCGCAGCGTCCTGGAAACCGGCAAGCGTAGCGACACGTTCTTCTTGCTGCCCGCCGGACCCAACAACCCGGTGGGCGTCCTGTGGTGCGCCCTCAACCGCCCGGGGATCGGCCTCCACGGCACCGACAATCCCCAGACCATCGGCCGGGCCACCAGCCACGGCTGCATTCGCCTGGCCAATTGGGACATCGTTCGCCTCGCCGCCCAGGTCACCCCCGGGGTCCAGGTGGACATCGAGTGACGGCTTAAATTGCTGATTTCAGTCGTTCTGCCGGGGTATTTCAGGTACGCTTGTCGTCATTTTCCTGTCCCGGACCCGGAACTCTGCACCAAGCAAGCTCCCACCACGCCCACTATGAATGGCTCCACAGCGACCCGATCATCCCCTCCCATCAAGCTGAAGTGGCCCGCTGGAGCATGAATCCCTGAGGCTGCCTCTGCGGAGGACTTTCTCTGGGCTGAAGTTTGGACCATTGGGCTCGGTGAAACAGGGCGCCGCAATGGAACTCTCGATGTCCATGACGGAGCGCTCTTTGCGGCGCCAGTCCGGACGACCGGTCGTCCGCTATCAGTGAGTCTCTCGGGCCTTCCCGCTGAAAACTTGGCTTCAATGACGACCGGACGACCGGACATTTTCATTGAGGTCCCCCGCTTGATAAAATGGGTTTATATTGACTCAATCTATAAAAGGCACATTCTGCCACCATGCCCATCCCCGATGAGGTTACTGAAGACCGGGGGCTAAAAGCCCTGTTCACTACTTATCCAGAAGAAACGGTCGAGGTATTCGCGCCGGAATTGCTCCGGGAACGGGGGGAGCCACTGATCGTGGAGGCACTAGCCCAGGAACACCCATTGCCGGATCTTGGAGATCCAAGTCGGTTCCTGGATATCGCCCTGCGGGCGACCTGGGCCGACGGGTTCCAGGCGGTGATCCTGCTGATCGAACATTGGTCCGAGGCCCGCCGGGTCGATCTGCCCCGGGTCTTGTGGTATTATGCCGCTGTGCGCCTGCAGAATCCCGGGGCCGAGGT
>CANIXE010000054.1 GCA_947470885.1 Planctomycetota bacterium | reverse complement strand
GAACAACCGGGGCTGGCAGATCTCCCTGCGCAGCGAACTGGGGGATGTGGCCCTGGAGGACACGCTGAAACAGGAGCTGCGCCGGGCCCTGGTCAGGGGCACGGTGAACGTCCAAATCAGCGTCCTGGCCGCCAGCACCGGGGTGCCCGGACGGGAGGCCCTGGCCGAGACCTGGCGCTCCTGGGCCGCCCTGGCCGCCGACCTGGGGGCCCCGGTGCCCCGCCTGGAGGATCTGGCCCGCCAGGTGCCCCAGCAACGCAGCGCCGCCGTCGACTTGACCGCCGAGGCCACCGCCGCCCTGGCCCAGGCCATCGCCGGCGTCCAGGGCACCCGGACGGTGGAGGGTACGGCCCTGATCGCCGCCTGCCGCCAGCATGCCGCCGCCCTGGGGGATCTGGCGCGAAAGATGGGGGAACGGGCGGTCGTCCGCGGCCCCCTATGGCGGGATCATCTCCAACAGCGCCTGGGGGAGATCCTCCGGGACGCCGTGCCCCCGGAAATCCTGGTGCGGGAACTGGCGGTCTACGCCGAACGGATCGACATCACCGAGGAACAGGTCCGCCTCGCCGCCCACCTGGAAGCCCTGGACACCCTCCTGGCGGGGGCCGACGATCCCAAGGCCGAAGTGGGCCGCCGCCTGGAATTCCTGCTCCAGGAAATCGGCCGCGAGGTCAACACCACCGGGGCCAAGGCCAACGACGCCCCCCTCGCCGCCCTAGTCATCGACGCCAAGGTGGCCATCGATCAGTTAAAGGAGCAGGCGGCGAACCTCGCCTGACGCAGGTCGCTCCCCACCATGCTCCGGATCCTCCTGTTCGCCCTGCTCCTCCTCGCCGGGGGCGTCTTCCTGCCCATCGTCTGGGGCCCGGGCCGGGCGCCCCCGGGTGTCCCGGTGATCGCCGTGCCTCCGGTGGGATCCTTGGATCCCCTGGAGGCCTCCCGCACCGACGATCTGCGCCTGCTGGGCGCCCTGTTCGAGCCCCTCACCCGGATCGATCCCCAGAGCCAGCGGCCGGTCCCGGCCCTGGCCCGGGATTGGACCATCAACACCGACGGCCGGACCTGGACCTTCCACCTGGATCCCCAGGCCCGCTGGCGGGACGGCACGCCAGTGACCGCCGGGCAAATGGCCGATGGCTTGACATGGCACCGAAAAAAAGGTTCGGCGTTCAGCGACCTACTGGCGGCAATCGCCGGCCTGGACACCCCGGATTCCCACACCCTGGTGGTTCACCTCGCCAAGCCCCAGCCCGCCTTGGCAGCGATTCTTGCCCTACCCGTGTTCATCCCCCTGCACCACGAACCTGCAGCAGGGGCCTGGGCAGATCCGGCGATGATCCAGGGCAATGGCCCCCTGGAGGTCGCCGCCCATCATCCCCGCCATCGTCTGGACCTGCGCCCCGCCCCCGGTTACGGCGGAGCCCAGCCCGCCCGGGGTCCGGTGAGCCTGCTCCTGGTGGAGGACCCGGGCACCGCCCTGCGCCTGTACCTGGACCACCAGGTGGACGCCGTCCTCACCCTGCCCCCGGACATCGCCCAGGATCTCCAACGGCAGGGAACGCCCGGACTTTCCATGGGTCCCGGCTGGGGCACGGAACTGTACCGCCTGCGGGCCGGAGCCGACGGCCTGGATCCCCGCCTGCGCCGGGCCCTATCCCTGGCGGTGGATCGGGAGGCGCTCTGCCGGGATGTCCTCCATGGCCTGAACCAGCCGGCCCTACACCTCGTCCCCAGGCCTGCCGCTGCCACGGCCGGAGCGGATCTGACTGGCGCTCGGAAGCTCCTGGCGGAACTCCCCGCCCCGCCATCCCTGGCGATCCTGGTGAGCGCCGCTCGTCCCGAACGGGTGCGGGTGGCGGAGTACCTGGCGGACCGCTGGCGCCGGGATCTGGGCCTGGACGTCCAGGTGGAAAGCGCTCCGGCGGCGGAGGCACGCAGTCGGGAAAATCGCGGAAAATTCGACCTGTCCCGGGGCAATCTAGTGGGGGACTACCCGGATCCCCGGACCTTCCTCGACGCCTTCCGCAGCGGGGCCGGCATGAACCGCACCGGCTGGGCCGACGCGGGCTATGATCAGCTCTTGGATGAAGCCGCCACCACGGCCTCCGAAACAGCCCTGGTTGCCGCCGAAGATCGTCTGCTAGCGGCAGCCCCGATCATCCCCATCCACCACAACAGCTGCCTGTTCCTGGTCCGTCCCGGCCTGGTTGGAATCACCAGCAATCCCCTGGAAATCGTGGGTTACGCCGGCGTTGCCTGGGGCGAGTCCAAATAAACCTTGCGTGAACTGGATTCACGAGTAGGGTTTATTAAAACCCACCCCGTGGAACTCCCATGCAACTCAATCACCTCGTCATCTCGGGCCATCTAACCCGGGATCCCGAAATCCGCACCGTGGGCGCCGACCGAATGGTGACCGCCATCAACATCGCCCAGAACCGAAAATGGAAAACCCCAGAAGGCGAAATCCGGGAAGAACCACTTTTCATTGATGGGGAGGCCTGGGGTCGCACCGGGGAACTGATCGCCCAATTCCTCACCAAGGGTAGCCCGGTGATCCTTGAGGGCCGACTGAAATTCGATGCCTGGACGGACAAGGAAACCGGTGGGAAACGCAGCCGGATCAAGATGCACATTGAATTGGTCCATCTGCTACCGCGAAACCAGGCCGACGGCGGCGACATCAGCGGCGGGGAAAACGACCCCGGGGAACCGGGACAGACGTCCGCCCCCCAGGCCCGCCCGGCGGCGCGCACCGCCCCGGCATCCGGTCCAGCCCCCGCCGCCCGGGGGCGAGCGGCCCCCGCCAGCTACGACGCGCCACCGTTCTGACCGCCTTGGGCTCACCCGATCATCCCAGCAGGCGACGGTGTTCCTCGACGGCGAAGCGATCGGTCATCCCGGCGATGTAATCCGCCACCACCCTTTCGACACCTTTGCTCTCGATCCGCTGGGCGTGGTCCGGGGGCAAGGTATCGGGATGAGCGCGGTAAAAGGCGAATAAATCGGCCAGGATCCGCTTGGCCTTGTGAAAGGTCCGGTTAACCCGCCAATGACGGTACAAGTTGGCAAACAACCAGGCCTCCAGGCGTTCCTTGGCCTCCCGGGTGGCGGTGCCCAGGCGAACCAACTGATCCTGACTGGCCCGGACCCCCTCCAGGCTGTGGATACCCAGGGTCTGGAGATTACTCCGGGTCTGGGCGGTGAGATTGGCTGTCAGGCTATCCAGCAACCGGCGGAGAGTTCGGTCGATCAGCAAGCCCGGGGAAGTCGCCCGGGGACTGGCATCCACGGCCTCGTCCCAGGCCCCCCGCCACAGGTCCACCTCCTGCAATTGCTCCAGGGTGATCAGGCCCGTGCGCAGACCGTCATCCAGGTCATGGCAATCGTAGACCACCGAATCCACCTCATCCACCAACTGGGCCTCCAGCAACGGCGCTTCCTCGGGTCGGAAGCGGGCGGGCACCCGGGTGCGGTCGTAGTGGGCACTGTGCTTGATGATGCTTTCCCGCACCTCGTAGGTTAGGTTCAGGCCAGGAAATTCCGGGTAGCGGATCTCCAATTCCTCAACGATCCGCAGGCCCTGGCGGTTGTGCTCGAATCCGCCCTGGCCTACCAACAGGTCCGCCAGCATCACTTCACCCTGATGGCCGAAGGGCGGATGTCCCACGTCATGGACCAAGGCCACGCATTCCACCAGATCTTCGTTCAGGGCCAGGCGCCGGGCCACGCTGCGGGCGACCTGGGCCACCTCCAAGGTGTGGGTCAGGCGGTTGCGGACGTGGTCCTGGACCCCGCCATCCAGATCCCCGGCCAATACCTGGGTCTTGTGCTGCATCCGCCGGAAGGCCCGGCTGTGGACGATCCGGTCCCGGTCCCGGGCGAACTCGCCCCGTTCAGGATCCGGGTCATGAAGATGCTCACGCCCCCGGCTGGAGGCATCCTGCTGGGCCAGGGGACCCATGTCAGGTTCCCTGGGCTTCCGCCCAGGCCAGGAAGCCCGCGGGGTCCTTGTCCTTGAAGAACGCATTGCCACACCCCAGGCGGTCGGCGCCATCGGCGATCACCAGAGGAATCGTTTCCCGATTGATCCCGCCGTCGACCTGGATCGCCAGGTTGGGCAGGGCGGCCCGGACCGCCCGGATGTACGGCCGGACCTGGGGAATGAACGCCTGGCCGCCGAAACCGGGGTAGACGGTCATGAACATCGCCAGGTCCACCCGGGCCAAGTGGGGCAGCCACAATTCCGGATTGGTGTCGGGATTGAAGGCCAAGCCCACCTGGGCCCCGGTGGCCCGGACCCGGTCGATGGCCTGGGCCATGGACCGGGGGCCGACGGCTTCCACGTGGATGGTGATGGCATCCGCCCCGGCCTTGCGGAAATCATCCACGTAGCGCAGGGGATCGGTCATCATCAAGTGCACATCCAGGTGCAGGTCGGTGGACCGGCGCATGGCCTCGACGATGAACGGGCCAATGGTCAGGTTGGGGACGAAGTGGGCGTCCATGACATCGACATGGAGGGATTTCGCCCCGGCTGCGGCGCACCGGGCCAGTTCGTCGGCCAAGTGGGCGAAATCAGCAGAAAGCAGACTGGGCAGGACGCGGACAGGATGTGGCATGCGGGATCACTTGGCTTCCATGGGGATCAGGATGATGACCCGGTTGTTCTCAATCGCCTGGGGGGTGTCCATGCGCTTGATCTCCCGGTCGGCCCGGCTGGTCACGCCGGTGATCCGGTCTTGGGGCACTCCCACGGCATACAAGGCCCGACGTACCGCATTGGCCCGGTCGGCCCCCAACTCCCATTTGGTATAGTCCATGTTCTTCAACGGCTGGGCATCCGTGTGGCCCTCGATGGTCAGGCTTTTTTTTGAACCAATGAGCACCGGGGCGACGGTCTGGAACATCCGTTTGCTCTCGGGTTTCAGATTCGCCGTTCCCGGCTCGAAAAACACGCCGCCAGGACCTTCACTGAATTCCACCTTCAAACCCGCCGTGGTGATGGTGATGTCCACCCGTCGGGCCTGTTCCCGGACGCGCGGCTCATTGCGGATCGCGGATTTCAGCAGCGACTGCATCCCCTCGGCGTCCTCATAGCTGATGTTGGTGAGGGTCCGGGCGGCGGCCTCCACCTTGTCATTCCAGGATGGCGGTTTCCCGTCCAGTTTCAGCATGTATGGACTGGATTTGAAATCGACTCGGAAAGCCCCTGGATTATTGAAATAATCCGCCAGACCATGCTTGGTTTTGAAATCCAAACCGATGATCCACATCACCAGGAAGAACGCCATCATCGCCGTCACGAAGTCGGCATAGGCCAGTTTCCAGGCACCGCCGTGATGGCCGTGGGCTCCCTTATTGATCTTCTTGATGATGATCGGGGCATTGTCTTTTTCCGCCATAAGGGACTACTTCTTCCCCTTCACGGCCTTCTCCATTTCAGAGAAGCCAGGACGGTTGCTGGGATCGATGTTCCGACGGGCGAACTCGACGCAGGTGATGGGGCTTTCACCCCGGGCGAAACTGAAGATCGCGAAGCGGATGCAGTTGAGGTACTGATCCTCACCCCGGTGCTTCATTTCCAGGGCCTTAACCAAGGGGAAGAAAATGATGTAGGCGAAGAAGATCCCCAGGAAGGTACCGCACAGAGCAATACCGATGGCCGCACCCAGGGCGGAGGTTTCGCCACCGATCTGACCCATGGTGATGATCACACCCAGCACGCAGGCACAGATACCCACGGCGGGCATCGCATCGCCCGCGGCCTGGAGGGCATTGGTGACCAGGTGGCCTTCATTTTTGTTCGTCTCCAGGTCCATCTCCATCAGGTCCGCCAAGTCCATGGGTTTCACCCCACCACTGACGATGACCTTCATGGTGTCGCAGAAAAACGCCGCTGAGTGACCGTGGAGGAACAGATGGTTGTGTCCAAGAATTGAACTCTTCTGTGGGTTTTCGAGATGTTCTTCAATCCCCAACAAGCCATCCCGTCGGGCCACGTTGAACATCTGATAGAGCAGGGTGAGCAACTCCAAAAAATCCTTTTTTGCCAGGTCGGCGTGGAACAGATGACCCAACTGGCCCGCCGTCTGTTTCGCCACTTTAACCCCATTACTGCTGATAAAAATGCCGATCGCGCCCCCACCAATACTGATGAATTCCGTCCAGGCATTGACGAACACCTGCATGCTCCCGCCGTGGAGGAGGTAGCCGGTGAAAATGCAAACAATGCCAAAGACCATGCCGATGACGGTGAACATGCTGATTCCTTGGACCGACGAGAGAGGCTGACGGGATCCGTCCTAGGTCAGTATGGCACAAATCGTGCCAACGCGCCATGGGGTCAGCGCCGGTAGACGTACAACCGGGCATCCGCCCGCCCGGGAAGATCAATCACCCGTTCGGGAATTTCACCAGGCACCGGGAAGGTGTTGGACACCAACAGGGTGCCCGGACGCATTTCAGCCTGGACCTTGGCCCAAATCCGGGGCATGGGCTCCGGGGACAGAAAGACATACACGAGGTCGTAGACCCCCAGGTGCTCGCTCCACAAATCCGCCCAACGCACTCGCAATCGCCGGGGGAATCCCCGGGCCAGCAGCCATGCCCCCAGACAGGTCATCGGGCTGGCCTCGACGCTGACGAAGAACCCCCCGGGCAAAGTCTGGGCCAAATGGCGCATCGGCCCGCCAAATCCGGCACCCAGATCCACCGCCCGGGGCGAGGGACGATCCCCCAACAATTCCACCAGGGCCTGGCAGGCGGCTTGATTGGAGAGGTAGAGGGGCACCCGGGTGACCACCCCACCGCCGTAAAACAGCACGATCACCACCAGGCAGACCAACCATACCCAGCCCGGAAGATTCCACGCCAAACCAGCCTGGATCGCAAATGGGATCAGCATCTGGAAGGGGATCCACCACCGGGAACCTCCCAGGGCGACCGTGATGGCGGCGGCGATCGCCCCGTGCAGTCCCAGCCACAGGGCAGGCAAATCCGGCGTGGCCACTTGGCCGACGATGAACGCCCCACAGACCTGGGCGATGACGGCCAGGATCACCGGATAACGCTGACAAATGGGGGGCAGGCGCATGGACCATCACGCCGGTAGAAACGTCATCCGCGACCAGCCGGACAACAAACGCACGACCGGAGCACCTGGAACTTCCTCGACCACCTTATGGCTGCTCCCGTCAAGGCCTGACCAGATTCGATGGCGACAGACTTCCAGGGTCCGGTCGTGCGCGGGGAAGTGTGGTAGATCCCATGAATTGGCAAGCCCCCGGTCGCTGGGCGACCGGGGGCTTGTGAACAGATATCAAACGCTCGTAACGGACTACTACTGCTTCTTCACCTGGGCGTAGCGGTAATAAACCTCCAAAGAGAGGGTGTTGTAGGCCGTCGACAAGGTCCGACCGACCCCGAAGCCTCCTTCAGGACCCCAACTGCCATCCTTGCAATCCTCGGATTTCACCTGGCTGTTCACCAGCAAGTCCCGGACCTTTCCGTTCCAGGTCTTCCACCGCTCACCACCAAGCTGGAACATCGATAGGGTGTTATAATACAGGTAATAAAGATTGGTGGGGTACCCCCGGGGCACCTGATATTCCATGACCGAGTTTGCCAGGGATTCAATCATCGGATCCCCCGACGCACGACCCAAGAATATGCCACAGACCAGACCGACGCATTCAAGGGACTTACTTCCCAAGGAAGGCTTCTGCGACATTTCAAATTGGAGTTCTTCCTCCGCTTTGGCCGGTGCACCAGGTTTGTTCTTGTCCTGGGGCTTCGCCAATTCCTCAGTCGGTTTCTTTATAATGGCAATATCAACGTCTCCAGTCATCCACGTATAGGCGAATCGGGATTGGTCCTTGGCTGTGATGCTGGAAAACTCTTTGAAGGCATAGCCCGCCTTGACGATGTTGGGGTGATTGGAGGCTTTCCAGTGTTTCTCTAACCAATTGCGGGATCCGTCCATGCCATTACCAACATTCAGATTGGCGGCGAAGGCGCTCTTGAGGGCCATGACGTTCCAACCCGTGGTGGACGCATCGTTTCGCTTGTTCGGTCCACCATAATCCCAGCCCAGGCCCTTACCCCCTGCCATATCCTGGTTCTGATGGGCCAGAATATAAGTCACCGCCTTCTGTGTCGGTGCCTGAAGCGTCGAATCCGAGGTCATGGCATAGGCTTCAGCCAGGGCCATGGTGGCAATCGGATGCTCATAATTGCGACCGAATCCACCATCTTTGGCGTTTTGCTGACTCAGGATGAAATCGATCGCCTTGCGGACATTCTCACGGTACTTATTCGGGGTCTGGTGTTCGTATCCAGCGCCCAGGAAGCACAGCACGGCATAGCCGGTCACCGCCACCGTGGTGTTGCCGATTTCCTTGCCCTGGTGCTTGTAATAGCTGCCCGGCTCGCATTTGGCACCTGTGGTGCAATTCAATTGGTATTTTTCAGGATCCCAGCTGCCATTCGGGCTCTGATGCTTGACAAACCAACGGAGACTGGCTTCTACCGCGATTTCGCTCGCCCGGTTGCCGCCATTACGGAGGGTAGCGTTCTTCTTGGAGGGACCCGTGCGCATCGCCATCAGTCCCGAAGCACCGCCAGCACTGGAAACACCCATGCTCATGCTGAACCCGGCACCACCGGCTTCAACGGCATCGGATACGGCGCCTTCCCGACCCTTGTTGGGGGAAACCGGTTCATCCACAGTTTCAGTATTTTCCTTGGGGGCCTCGACGTTGTTGACCACCGGCGTCTGCACATCGGTGTCTGCCGGGGTTTCTATCTGAACCTGGGTTTCGACATTCTTGTCGTTCCTGAGGCGCTCCTCCTTTTTATCCACAGGAGGCGGAATGGAATTGATGCGGGTCGGCGGCACCTCGATGTCGACCTTCGGAGCAGCGAATACCGCGGCCCACATGATCGCGACCGCAGTCAGGTGTACGACCGCGCTGATGCCCCAGCCGCCCACCGCACCGGCCGTGGCCGATACTACCTTGCGTTCCTGGCCCTCATCTTCGACGAAGTCCCCCTCCTGGCCGTCTTCGTTCAGGTCTTCGGGCTGATCTTCCGGTGTCTGGCTCATGGAGCGGTCCTTCGCTGACGTTGGATACATGAAAAAAACTGGTTGAGTATCAGCCTAGGGCAATGTTCTCGACCACCATTACCAAGCGACCGACCATCCGATTGGCCTGTGAGACAGCCGCGGATTTCACCGATACATGCCTCCTCCGCTAGCGGTGACGCACCTGGGCGTAGCGGTAGTAGACTTCCAGGGACAGGGTGTTGAAGGCGGTCGACAGGGTCCGACCTACCCCAAAACTGCCGTCTCCCGACCAACTGCCATTGCGACAGTCCGCTGAACGGGTCTGGCTGTGGACGAGCAAATCCCGGACCTGGGCATTCCAGCGAGTCCACCGATCGCCACCTAACTGAAATATAGACAACGTGTTATAATATAAATAATAGATGTTGCAGGGATATGAATTCGGCAGTTGGTGCTCTTGCACCGTGTTGGCCAAGGATTCCACCAGGGGATCTCCAGCTGGTCGTCCAAGAAAAATGCCACACGCCAGGCCGACGCTTTCCAAGGAAGCATGGCCGGCGTTGGGCTGCTCGCTCATGGCAAACTTCATGCCCCCGTCTGGCTTCACTTTCCCATCCGCTGGCTTGGCCATTCCCGGGGGCGGGATCTCTCCCTGGGCAATATCCTTATCCCCCGTGGTCCAGACATAGGCAAATCGCGATTTATCCTTTGCAGTGATGGCACCAGCTT
>CANIXE010000053.1 GCA_947470885.1 Planctomycetota bacterium | reverse complement strand
TGGTGCACCGCCGGCCGGCGGGCGTAGCAGACGGTGACGTCCTCCAAACTGAGGAGTTGCCGACTCATGGCACCTTCACCGTGCCGATCACGGCGCCTTCGCCCCACAGAGCCGTCTCCCGGGATCCCAGGCGGGCCTTCACCCCCTGGAATCCCACCACGCCCGCTTGGCCGGTGGCCTCCACCAGCACTTCCCCACCGACGGGGGCGGTCACCGTGCCCTGCCAGATCCGCTCTTCACCATACTGATCTGCAATGGTGCCCCCGGTGATCTTCCACGTGGCCACGGGGAAGGTGGCTTCCAGACGCAGGGAGATGGTGCGGGTCGCGGATTCCTTGGCCGTGGTCGGAACCGCTGCCGGGGCAGGCCGATCCCGTTCCACCGCCCAGACGAGCAGGGTCGTGCCCCCGGCGAAGCCCAGGGCCAGGAGCAGGCGGAACGGTGCGGATGCGGCGAAGCCGAACATGGGGCGGGGAGGATGCCGGAGGACCGCGGGACGTAAGGGCTATTTCAGGGCCGCGACGATGGCTTCCACATTCACCCGGAACATCCCGGCATAGGTCGCCGCCGGGGTGCCCGGGGCTCCGGTGCCATCCAGGTACAAACCGGCGCCGATCTTCACCTGGGCCTCGTCGGCGACCTGGCTGATAATCTTGTCGTTCTTGGCGAATTCGAGGAATACGCCCTTCACGCCCTGGGCGCGGATGAAGGTCACCAGGTCAGCGATGTCCTTGGCGCTGGGCTGGCTGTCCTCCAGGGCGGTGCCGGGGGCCTTGATTTCAAAGCCGTAATCCCGGGCGAAATAGGCCAGGGCGTCGTGGTGGGTGACGATTTTCCGCTGTCCGGCGGGGATGGCGGCGATGGCTTTTTTCGCCCAGGCATCCAGTTGGCGCAATTCCCCCAGGTAGGTCTTCCCCCGGGTCCGGTATTCCGCCGCCCCGGCGGGATCCGCCTTGGCCAGGGCGTCGATGATCACTTCGGCGTAGCGCATCCCGCCCTGCAGGCTGTTGTAGGCGTGGGGATCCTGGGCGGTGTGGTGTTCGTGGCCGGGATGGGCCGGATGGTCCGACTCCTCCATCGCCAGGGGCTCCACGGTGGCGCTGGCCACCACCACCGTGCCGCGGTAGCCCGCTTCTTTGGCCAGGCCCTCGAACCAACCCTCGAAGCCCAAGCCGTTAATGACCACCAGTTGCGCCTTCGCCAAGCGCTTCACATCCTCGGGCACCGGCTGGTAACCATGGGGATCGCCCCCGGGTTGGAGCAGGCAGGTGCTGCGGACCCGATCTCCGCCGATCTGGAGGACCAGGTCCTGGACCACGGTGGTACCGGTGACCACCCGGAGGGGCTCGGCGGTCCACCCGGAGCGTACCAGCAGCAGGAAAACGCAGAGGAGATAGGGACGCATGGCACGATAATGATAGCTCGTTATCATTATTGCCAAGATCCATTCCCTGAAATTCCTGCTTCTTCCCGGTGATACGCCTCCGATGCGCTGCCAAGCCTGGACGAATTGATGTATTAAATCGTTCATCCCCAGTCCTAACATCCTGTGCCTAACGGAGGTTTCCCATGTCCAACGACCAGACCTGCCCCGTCCGCGATGAACTGCACCAGGCGGGCAGCGAACTGAAGCATGCCGCCGACAAATTCACCGATGCGATCATCGGTGAGGGTACCCGGGACCACCTGCGGAATGCTGCCCGCCACGTCCTGAAGGCCGGCATCGCCGCCCTCGACAAGGCCGAGAAGAAGATGGCCCCGAAAACTGAATCGGCCGTGATCATCACCCCGGCGCCGACTGCCGGCTGATGTCCTTAATCCGCCGCGGCGGGGAAGGCATCACCCTCCTGACCGGACTCGGGTCCGGCTACCTGGTGGGCAAGGCCCTGGGATACCTGCCGGGCGGAATGGGCCGACGCTGGAACCGGGCGATGCATCGCCTGGGCGGGCCGTTACTGTCGGCCTATTGCCAGCGCCACGGCGCCCTGCTCATTAAAATTGCTCAATTCGTCGCCAGCCGACCGGACCTGTTCCCCCTGGCCTACGTCGATGCCTGCGCCCCCCTGCGGGACCAGGCTGCGCCCCGCCCGTTTATCCTCCTCCGGGAGACCCTGGTCCATGCCTATGAAGGGCGGATCGCGGACCATCTGCCCCGGATCGAGGAAGAACCCATCGCTGCCGCCAGTTTCGGCCAGGTGCATCGAGCCTGGCTGGCGGATGGGTCCCTGGTGGCGGTGAAGATCCAGTACCCCGACCTGGGCCCCCGGGTGGCGATGGACCTCTGGCTGCTGCGGCAGGCGATGTTCCTGTTCAACCTCCTGCTCCCCGGCTGGCCCCTGAAGCTGGTCCACGATGAGATCCGCCGAACCAGTCACGAGGAACAGGACTACCTCTCCGAAGCAACTGCCGCCGACCGACTGCGGCCCCTGCTGATCAAGCACGGGATCGATGTTCCGGAAATTCGCTGGGAACACACCCGGGAGAAGGTCCTGGTGATGCAGTTCGCCCCCGGGGCGACCCTGGCCCGGACGGACCTGAAGGCCCTGCCCGCGGATCTGCGCCTGGAACTGGCGGAACGAATCATTGACGGCTACCTGGCCCAGTTGCTGGATTCCGGCTTTTTCCACGGCGATCCCCACGCGGGGAACTTCATCCTCGACGGTCGCCGCCTGTGGCTCATCGACTTCGGGATGACTGCCGAGATCGGCCGCCATGAGCGGGAACAGTACCGTCGGTTCCTGGAACGACTGCGCCAGGACGACACCGACGGGATGGTGGACGTCCTGGCGGAGATCGGCTTCGTCACCCCCGGGGCCGACCGCAGCAGCCTGAAGGCCCTGGCCCGGGAGGTCTACGCCAGCCTGGCCCACCTGGACCCGGCTACCTTCAAGGGCAGCAACCGAGAAGCGGAACTCAGTGGCAAAGTGGGGGAGTTCCTCCGCCGGATGCAGGGCGGTTTGGTGTTCCCCCGGCATACGATCCTGCTGACCCGGGCCCTGACCCTGGCGGAGGGCATCTGCCTGGAGCTGAATCCTGGGGTGTCGATGCTCACCCTGGTCCGACCTCGCCTGAAACGGCAATTGTCGATCTGGAAGCAGGTACGCTCCTTCGCCGAGGACCTGGGGGAATTCTGGACCTCCCTGCGCTCCCTACCCCAGCAGGTGAACGATGCCCTGCGCCCCAAGGGTCCGGATCCAGTGCTGAACGCCCTGCTGGCGGCGGTGCTCCTACTGGCGGTCCTCCAGGTGCCGGAGGGCCCCCTGCGGACCTGGGGAACCGTGGCCGCAGGGATCGCCGTGGCCCTGGCCCTGCTCCGCCGCTGAGGGCCGTGACCCCAGGGGCAGGTTCTGATACCGCCTAACGACGACCGGACGACCGGACGACCGGACATCAACCGAGAAACAGTCCGGCAACCCCATTGCCCGGTCCAGTGGTCGCTTTAAGGTCTGGCCCATGACCGACGCCAAGCCCAAGTACGCGAACTTCCCGACCAACGATCTGAAGGTGATCATCGGCGCCAACATCAACGCCGCGACAACCAAGACCCTCACCAGGATGTCCATCGGCACCTATGAGATGTCCTTCACCCAGATCGAGAAGGGCAAGCTGACGAGCAGCGCGGTCAAGAGCGCCCTGAACATCATGTCCAAGGCCCTGGGCCTGACCCTGACCAGTGAAGCCAGCAAGGACTTCGTCGGGGTGTACACCGCCGCCAGTGCGGACGTCCACTACCAGGCCTGGATCACCACCCCCTTTGAACTGACCCAAGCTGGTCACGTCATCTGGGTTCTCTACAAGGAACTCAGCGGCGACGCCCCAAAGATCGGCGTAGCCTTCAAGCTCGCCACCGCTTTCAGCATCGACGAAGTCACCGCCCTGGTGAAGACCGCCCAGAAAAACGCCGTGGTCCTGGGGGAAGGCGACGCCTACACCCTCAAGGGCAACCCGGCCCCCCGCTTCCAAAAGAAGGAAGTGAATGCAGTGGTGGCCGCCGCCCCGGCAGAAGCCGCCGTCGAAACCGACGCCACCAGCGACGCCTGATTCGGCCTAAAGATAGGTCCATATCACCCCCGGGGCATCCCCCGGGGGTGATCCATGTAAGGATTGGCACAATTTGTCGTCCAATCGGTAACCGCTGGGTATTCCAGCGGAGTCGGCAGACATCCTGGCTTGAAGCCGGGATGATTCCTGCCTAGGATTCCTGCCTATGCCAACGGCCTCCGTCCGAAAGTTTGCCATCTCCCCGACCCCGGGCGAAGTCTTGGACTTCACGGAGGACCTGAGCTGGTTCGACAGCACCTTTACCGAACTGGGGTTCGGCAAGACCAGCACCTATGTGTTCCGCCACCAGGACCGGGAATGCATGATCAAGGCGGAACTGGTCCGCGGCCCGGATGGATTCATCTGCTGGCTGTACGTCCAAGCCATGGATGAACACGCCTACCGGGCCAAGGAAATCGCCGAGGCCCTGGGGGCCCATCTGGTGGAAAAAACCCGGGCCTGATCACCCGGATTCCACGGCCTGCAACGCGGCCTGATGCCGGTGCAGGACTCGGTACAGTCCGTCTGCCGCCAACAAGTCGTCGTGGGTGCCCCGTTCGATGATCCGGCCCTGGCGTAGGACCAGGATCTGGGCGGCATGGCGGATGGTGGACAACCGATGGGCCACCACCAACGCGGTCCGCCCCGCCAGGACCCGGGCGATGCCCGCCTGGACAATTGCCTCGCTCGCGGAATCGATGTGGGCCGTGGCCTCGTCCAGGATCAGGATCGCTGGATCCCGGGCCAGGGCCCGGGCCAGCACCAGCAGCTGACGTTCCCCTGACGACCACGTCCCCGCCCGTTCCCCCACTGCCGCCTCCAGGCCGCCCCGGCGATCCACGGCCGCTGCGACCCCGACGTCGACACAGGCCGCCCGCCGCCGGGCCTCCGCCACTCCAGCATCGAACAGGGCCACGTTGTCCCCCACCGTCCCCTGGAATAAGAAGACCTCCTGGGCGACCACCGCCATCCGTCGACGCAGGGCCGCCAAATCCCAGGCCCGGACGTCCACACCATCCACCAATACACTGCCCCGCTGGACCTCATACAGACGAAGGACCAGGGCACCGATGGTGGTTTTGCCGCTGCCCGTCGGCCCCACCAGGGCAGTGGTGGTTCCGGCGGGGATGCTGAACGAAATGTCCTGGAGGACCCAGTCGGCATCGGCCTCGCTGCGCCAGCGGTAGGCGAACCACACCCCCCGGAATTCAATGCTGCCTGCACCCCCCGGAATCTGACCCTGGCCCCGGTCCTCCACCGGCTCATCCAGGCATTGAAAGATCCGCTCCGCCGCCGCCATCGCCCCCTGGGTGATGTTGTGCTTTTCCGCCAAGTCCCGGATCGGGGCGAACAACATCTCGGTGTAGGTCAGAAAGGCGACCAAGGCGCCCACCGTGCCGAATCCCGCCACCACCGCCTCCCCACCCCGCCAAAGAATCAATGCCGTGGCCAACGCCCCGGCGAAGGCGATGGCCGGCATGAACATCCCGTACAACGTCACCTGGGTCATATTTGCCTGAAATTCCCGCTGGTTCAGCGCGGTGAAATCACGCAAAGCCGCATCTTCGGCATTGAATACCTGGACAGTGCGGATGCCGCTGATCCGCTCCTGGAGGAAGCCGCTGAGGGCGGCCACCCGTTCCCGGATCAGGCGTTGGCCTTCCCGGGCCCGGATCTTGAATTGCCAGCTCAGCCACAGCAGCACCGGGGCCAGGGCCAGAACCCACAGGGTCAGACGCCAGTCCATGGAAAACAGGATCACCAGGATGCCCACGATTAGAACGGCGTCTTTCATCAGGACCACCAAAACGCCGGTGAAGAATTCCTGGATGGCCCCGATGTCGCTGGTCGCCCGGCTAACCAGTCGACCCACGCTGGTCCGGTCCACCACCGCCAAAGGCAGGTGGAGCAAACGCCGGCAGACCGCATCCCGGAGGTTGGCCATGATCCGCTGACCGGTGATCTGGAGCAGCCAGCCTTGTCCCCAGGCCGCCACCAGACGGATCAGCAACAGCACGGCGATGCCCCCGGCCAGCCGATCCACCAGACCTGGAGCCACCGCCGACCCCGCCAGGGCCGGGACGATGCCCTGATCCACCACCTGCTTCGACAGCCAGGGCAGGGCCAGGTCACAGGCAGCAGTCATCAACACCAGAACCAGGGCCCCGGCCAAGGCGGGGGCCTCACCCCGGCACAGGCCGAGGATTCGGCGGAGCAGGCGGCCCTGAATGGGCACGTTCGTCAGGTCGTCATCAGCTTCACTCATGACGCGGCCTCGGCCTCTTCAGCGCCTTGGAGTTCCACCAGCCGGGAATACAGGCCACCGGCAGATGCCAAGGTGCCGTGGCGGCCCCGTTCGGCGATCCGTCCATGGTCGAGGACCAGGATCTCGTCCGCCGCCGCCACCGCGGACAGGCGATGGGCGATGACCACCACCGTACGCCCCCGGAAGGCTTCCCGCAGGTGGGCGAGGATCGCTGCCTCGGTGGCGCCATCCACCGCAGAAAGACTGTCATCCAGGATCAGGATCGGTGCCCGGCACAGCAGGGCCCGGGCGATGGCCAGGCGTTGGCGCTGGCCGCCGGAAAGACTGACGCCCCGCTCCCCCAACAGGGTATCGTAGCCCTGGGGCAGAGCTGCGATCTCGGTGTCGAGACAGGCCAGGCGGGCCGCCTCGGCAATTTCCCCGTCGGTCGCATCAGGTCGGCCCAGGGCCAGGTTGTCCCGAACACTCAGGGCGAACAGGAAGGGCTCCTGGGGCACCACCGCAACCCGTTGGCGCAGGGCCCGGGGATCCACCTCCGCCAAATCCCGCCCGCCCAGGCGGATGCTGCCGGCAGGTAGGAGATAGAGGCCGGTGAGCAGGGCGACCAGGGTGGATTTCCCCGATCCCGAAGCCCCGACTACCCCCAGGATGCCGCCCTGGGGCAGCGTGAACGCCAGGTCCACCAGGGCGGGCCGGGTGCCGCCAGGATACGAGAACGACAGGCCCTGGACCACCAGCTCCGTGCCCTCGGGCACGCCGGTGGGCCTGGGTTCCACGGGCGCATCTAGCACGCCGCCGATCCGGGCCATGGAAGCCGCGCCCCGCTGCATCAGGTTCACCACCCAGCCGATGGCCAGCATCGGCCAGGTCAGCATCGTCAGATAGCCCAGCATGGCGACGAAGGTCCCCAAGGACAAATCGCCGGCCATCACCCGGGGCGCGCCCCACCATACCGTCACCACCACCGCCGAACCGGCGAGCAGGGCGATCATCGGATCGAACAGCGCCGACAGGTCGATGAGCCGGCGGTTCAGACGGAGCTGTTCCTGGGAATCCCCGGAAATCGCCGCCAGCACCGCGTCCTCCCGGGCCGAGCCCCGGATCACCCGCAGACCCGCCAGGGTTTCCCGGATGCGCTCGGTGAGGACTCCCTGGTGGTCCTGGACCGCCCGGAACCGGCGATGGATCGACCGCCCCGCCAGGAGTTCGAACACGGCCATGATCGGCAGGGGCGCCAAGGCCACTGCGGTCAGCCGGGGATCCAGCCAAAACATCGCCCCTCCGGTGGCCACCACCAGGAACAGGGCATCGAAGGCCGCCATCACCCCAAAACCGCAAGCCATGCCCACGGCCTCCAGATCGCTGGCAGCAATGGACATCAGGTCCCCGGTGGAACGCCCGTCGTACCACGCCGGGGACAGGCGGAGCAGGCGGGCGAAATACGCCTGGCGCAGGTCCCGGCGGATCCGCCGGGCGGCCCCGATCAGGAACCAGCGCCAAAAAAAGCGGAGTACGGCGATAACCGCCGCCAGGGCAGCGATGCCCCCGGCGTACCAGCCCAGGCGGGTGCCGCCCTGGGCCAGATCATCGATGCCAGCCTTGATCAGCAGGGGCACCGCAACTTGCAGCCCATCCACCACCAGCAGCACCACGAGGCCCGCGCCCACCAGGGCCCGCTGGCGCCACAGCCAGACCAGGATCGCACCCACGGCTCAGCTTGCCGCGGTGCGCTCGTCGGATGGCGCCCGATGCAGCGGAAGCCCTCGAACCAGCAGCCAGGGGCTGATGATCGCCAACGCGCCCAGCAGGTACGGGGCACCCGGCGCGATGGCGAAATAGACCACCGCCCCGAACAGGGGACCGATCGCCCGGCCCAGGGCCCCGGCGCTGCGGAAGGACCCCATCACCCAGCCCTGGTGCCGGGGATCGGCCCCCAGGCTGACCAGGGTGGAAAGACCGGGGAATACCAGACCAGTACCGATCGCCAGGGTCAGGACACCGGCGATCAGCAGGCCGGAAGAAGGGATCCATCCCACCAAGCCCACCAGGATAAGCCCGGGAACCAGGGACAGCAAACCCCACAGGGTCAAGGTCCGGGGTCCAAGCCTGGTCACCAGCCGGCGGAATACCCCGCCCTGGATCATGGCGCTGGCCAAGCCCATGCCGGCGAACAGATAGCCCGCATCCATCGGGGTAAAGCCGCACTGATGGGCGGCCAGGAACACCAGGGTCGACTCCATGGCGCTGAAGATCGCCGTGTGGAGCAGGAAAGCACCGTTGATCCGGGGCACATCCGCCCCCAGTTCCCGGCTGAACATCGCCAGGGGATTGATGGTCCGGGCGACCTCGGCTTTGCCCCGACGCTCCGGGGGCAGGGTCTCGGCGAACTTGAGGTAGGCCCACACCAGGTTGAACAGGCACAGGCTAAAGGCGATCAACGCCGGCACGCTGAAAGGATTCAGACCGTAGGCGGTGGACGAAAAGGTCAGGTGGCTGGTCAGTCCGCCCAGGGCCGGACCGCAGATGAACCCCAGGCCGAAGGCCATGCCGACGAAGGCCATGCCTTTGCCCCGGGTTTCGGGGGTGGTGATGTCGGCCATGGCGGCATTGGCGGCAGAGACGTTGCCACTCATCACCCCGGCGATGATCCGAGAAATCACGAACACCGAGAAATCACCCGCAAAAATCCACATCCCATAGGCCACCACCGAGCCGGCGAGGGACCAGAGGATCACCGGCCGACGACCGATGCGATCGGACAATCGGCCCCACCAGGGAGCGGCGATGAATTGCAGGCCGGCGTACAACCCGCCCATCACTCCGCCAAACAGGGCGGCCCGCTGGCCGGGATCGGTGCCGGGCAGGAGAGCCTGGAGGGCATCCATGCCCTGGGACAGCAAACCGCCGTGCTGGCCGCCGTAGAATTTCAGCATCTCCGCAAACAGCGGGAAGACGATGCTGAAGCCGATGAGGTCGAGAAAAAGGACGAGGAAGATGATGCCGGTGGACCGGACCCCCGTCCGGCCAGCCGGATCGGTCATGTCAGGCTCAACAAGGTAAAGATATTAGCCATGTGCGCGATTCCGAATGGATAGTTCAAGTCATTGACTCAACGGTTGATTCACCAAAGAGATCGTCTGTAACCGCAAGTGGTGCGCAGATGCAAGGCGCTTCAAGCCGCGGCATGGCAGCGCCATGCGAGGTTTGAAGCAACGCCGCAGGTGCGCTCCAATTGCGTTTTCCAGGCTAGGCTACCACGTAAACGGTAATGAACAAAAGAACCCAGACCACGTCCACGAAGTGCCAGTACCAGCTGGCCGCAGCCATGGCGAAGGTCCGCTTCTGCTGGAAATGCCCGGCTTCCAGGCGCAGGAGCACCAGGAACAGCATTACCAGGCCGGTGGTCACATGGACCGCATGGAAGCCGGTGCCGGTGTAGAAGATCGCAGCGAAGGCCGAAGAATGGTTCTCTCCCAGGCCGTAGGGGGTGAAGCCCCGCTGC
>CANIXE010000052.1 GCA_947470885.1 Planctomycetota bacterium | reverse complement strand
GACGCGGAGGCGCGGAGAAGACAAGAGGTTGAACCAAAAATCGACGTTCACCAGGTGGGTGATCCGTCGATAACGTTGGTTCAGCGCGAAAGAACGGTGTTCTCCGCGCCTCCGCGCCTCCGCGTGAAAAATCTAATGCGGCATTTAGGCTTAATGGCTTTCCCTAACTAAACGCCATTGACCTATCCCGGGGCACCCCTGAAGCCGATCTTCGCTTCTAGGGCCTCCCCTGAGCCATCTTTAGCAGGGAGGACCTGCTTCAGCGATAATGGATTCGGCCTGGGCGATCAGGGTGGGTCACGACTCGATACGCGGGCGGGTAATGAACACCGCCGTAGTCATGGACCAAACGATGGCCCCATGATCCCGTGCGGTGCGGTGAACGGGTCTGGGGAGGTCTTGATCCATCAGAGGCCGGCCGGTTGGCCAGCGCTCCCGGGTGACCGTCAGGCGTCCATCAGCATCGAGCGGATCTCGGCCTCGCACACCACTTGGCCATCCACGTAGACCTTGCCGGCGCAGGCCGCCAGGCGGCTGCGGATGCGGATGGCCTCGACCTCGATCCGCAGTTGGTCGCCGGGGACCACCGGGCGGCGGAACTTCACGTTGTCGATGGCCATGAAGTAGGGGATCTTGCCCACGGCTTCGGGCTGCTGCATCAGCAGGACGGCACCCACCTGGGCAATGGCCTCCACTTGCAGAACCCCGGGCATCACCGGCTGGCCGGGGAAATGGCCCAGGAAGAACTGCTCGTTGATGGTGACGTTTTTCAGGCCGACGATGCGCTTTTCCGGGATGTATTCCAGGATCCGGTCCACCAGCAGGAAGGGGTAGCGGTGGGGCAGCTTGGCCAGGATGGCCTGGATGTCGAAGGCGAACTTGGGCCGTTCCGCGGCTTCGATCCGGCGGTTCAGCTCCTGGACCAGGAGCATGTTCTCCCGGTGGCCGGTGCGCACGGCGATGATGTGGGTGTTCAGTCGGCGGCTGCAGTGGGCCAAGTCGCCGATCAGGTCCAGGATCTTGTGCCGGGCCGCTTCATCCTTGAAGCGGAGGGTGTTGTCGATGATCCGGTCGCCATCGTAGACGCAGGTGTTCTGGTAGGTGGCGCCCTTGCCCAGGCCCAGGGCCCGGAGCATTTCCACTTCCTTGGCCATGCAGAACGTCCGGGCGGGGGCGATCTGTTCGAAGAATGATTTTTCCGAGAGTTCGACTTCCACCACCTGGGCGCCGCCCAGGGCACCGCCATGGTCGTCCAAGGTGTAGGTGATTTTCAGGCCATTGGCGTAGGGCAGGGCGATGATCGAGCTTTTGCCGTCGTTGATGCCGATGGCGGTGGGTACGTCGAACATCCGCCGCTGGGCGGCCTGTTCAACGATTCCCGCACCCCGCAGGCAGGTGGCGAAATCCTGGGCGCTGCCATCCAGGCCGGGCAGTTCGACCGCGGTGAGTTCGACCCGTAGGTTGTCGATGCCCAGGCCCTGGCAGGCGGCCAGCAGGTGTTCCGTGGTGTGGACCTCCACCTCGCGGCCATCGACGACCTGGGCCAGGGCGGTGCGCCGTTGGCGCTGGCACAGGCGATCGGGGTGGCTGGTGATCGCCGGGCTGCCGGGCAGGTCGGTGCGGATGAACACCATGCCGCTGTCCGGGGCTCCGGGTTGGAACACCAGGGTGCAGGGTTCGCCGCTATGCAGCCCGATGCCGCTGATCGTGGCCGGGCGGGCGATGGTACGCTGGACGCTCATTTCTGGGCCTCCGGGCGCTCCACCTTCTGCATTTTGGCTTCCAGGTCGGCGATCCTGGCTTCCAGGCTGCGCACGGTCTGGAGGGCCCCGCCCAGGCGGCGGACGTTGACCTCCTGGGCCTGGGCGATGCGGATCTCCTGGGCTGGGCTGCCCCGGACCACGGTTTTCGGCGGAACGCTTTTGGAGACACCGGACTGGGCGGTGACGCTGGCCTGGTCGCCGATGGTGATGTGGCCGGTGATGCCGGCCTGGCCACCCAGGGTGACGTAGTTGCCCAGCTTGGTGCTGCCGGCGATGCCGACCTGGGCGACGAGGATGCAGTGGGCGCCGATTTCCACGTTGTGGGCGACCTGGACCAGATTGTCGATTTTGGTGCCCGAGCCGATCCGGGTGCGTCCGAAGCGGGCCCGGTCGATGGTGCTGTTGGCGCCGATTTCTACGTCGTCCTCGACCACCACGATGCCCACCTGGGGGATCTTCTGGTGCTTGCCGTCCAGCAGGGCGTAGCCGAAACCGTCGCTGCCCACCACTGCCCCGGGCTGGAGGATGACCCGGTTGCCCAGGCGGCAGCGTTCGCGCACCGAGCTGTGGCTGAACAGGATGCAGCCTTCGCCCAGTTGGGCTTCGCCGCCCACGCTGGTGTGGCCGTAAAGGATGCAGCCGTCGCCGAGGCTGGCGCCGGCGCCGATGATCACGTAGGGGCCGATGGCCACGTCTTTGCCCAGGCGAACCTGGTCACCGATCACCGCCGTGGGGTGGATGCCCACAGGGGGGTGCAGGGGCTTGGGCCCGAAACGGGCGACCAATTGGGCGAAGGCGAAGTCCGGGTTGGCGACGACGATCTGAACCGTCTTGATGCCTTCCGTGGCCTGGGCCACCAGCACCGCCGCCGCTTGGGTGGTGGCCAGGTGGGGGGCGTACTTGGGATTGGCGAGGAAGCTCAAATCTCCGACCTTGGCCTCCGCCAGGCCGGCGATGCCGGTGACTTCGACGTCGGGATCGCCGTGGAGCTGGCCGCCAACGGCGGCAGCCACCAGGCTGACCGGGACCCGCAGGCTCATGGCTTGACGTCGACGGCAGGCTTGGCTGCCGGGGTGGCGGTCGGTGCCGGGGCTGCCGGAGTGGCGGGCGCCGCAGTGGCGGTGGCCTCGGCGGCGTTCAGGTAAGGCACGAAGGCCTCGGTGATGTCCATGGCCGGATCGTAGTACAGCACGGATTTGAGGCCCAGCTCCAATTGGACATCGCTGAAGCCAGGAGCATTCAGTTCCAGGTCCGGGGCGAGGTGGACGATCATGATCGCCCGTTCCTTGCAGAACTGGGCCAGCTTGGTCTTGGCATTGGCAAACACTGCCTTGACCAGGCCCACCTGGCGGCGTTCCAGCTCGGCCCGGATTTTCTTGTAGGTGATGTCCTTCTTCAACTTGAGGACTTCGAATTCCTCCTGGATGCCGGCGTAGTTGGCATTGTCCGGCTTGAGCACCTGGAGCTGACCGTCCAGTTTCTGGAGCTGCTCATCGATGCTCTTGAGGGCGGCGGTGGCCTCGGCCTGTTCCTTCTTCCACTTTTCCATGCCGGCGGCGTACAGCTTGCTGGCCCGGAGGACCTCCTCGAGGCGGATGACCGCGATCTTGGGGGCGGGTTTGGCGTCCGGGGCAGCGGCGGCGAACAGGGCGGAGCCGGTGGTCAGGGCGAGAAGGGCGACAGTCGTCAGGAGGTTATTTCGCATGAGGTGGGCCAAGGTAGGGCGGGCGGCGGGTGGTCACGCGGAATTCACGGCCGGAGATTCGAGGGTTCGTGGAACCGGTTCCCCGGGCCGGTTCTGGGTCAGACTGGAACGCCATGCTCAATGACCTCATCGACCTGGCCAAGACCGCCGGGCGGATCGCCCGGGACCATTTCGCCAGCGGCGCGGGGGCGGAAGTCCGGGAAAAAGGCCCCCGGGATTACGTCAGCCATGTGGACCGGTTGATCGAGGACACCCTGGTCCGGCGGATCCTGGCCCGCTTCCCCGAGCACCGGGTGCTGGGGGAGGAAGGTCTGGCCGAGGCGCCGCCGGAGGCCCACCGCACTCTGTGGATCATCGACCCCATCGACGGCACCACGAACTTTCTTCACGGGATCCCCGGCTTCGCCATCAGCATCGCTGTCTGCCCCCCCGCCCCGGGGGGCGGCTGGGAACCCCGCTGGGCGGCGGTCTATGATCCCATCCGGGAAGAATTGTTCACCGCCGAGGCCGGGGCCGGTTTGTGGCTGAACGGCAAACGCAGTTACACGGCGGCGACCACCGAGTTCAGCAAGGCCCTCATCGCCAGCGCCCTGCCGTTCCGCTTCCCCGAAGTGATGGACGACTGCGCCAAGGTCTTCCTGGACGTCCAGCGCCGGTGCGATGACCACCGCCGGGGGGGCAGCGCCGCCCTGGACCTGGCCTGGCTGGCGGTGGGTCGCCTGGATGCCTATTACGAACTGGGAATCTACCCCTGGGACACCGCGGCGGGCGAACTGCTGGTCCGCTGCGGCGGCGGGTTGGCCACGGATTACCATGGGTCCATCACCGACATCACCGGCCGGCGCTCCATTGTCGCCGCAGCGAACCAAACGATCCACGCGGAATTACTGGCAGCGGTGGCCCCCATTCGGCCCTGGCTGGGGCGGCAGCCGTTCGCCGGGAGCGCCGGCGGCCACGCCGGCCCGTTGGGATAGAGATCCTGGAAAAGTGAATACCTGCGTCTAAAGCAGACTCAGGAGGATAGGCCGGGAGAAACCCGCATAGAGTTGCGAAAATCCCACTGGGAGCGCCGAGCGCCAGCTCGGCCTCGGGGCGATTTCCGCCGTGAAATCAACGTCAGTTTGTCATGCAGGCACAACCGATGCCGAGCTGGCGCTCGGCGCTCCCAGTGCGTCCATCGTGGTTCAGGAGGTGTTTGAACAAGGCGTTTCGCAGCTAAATTCGCAATTCGCCACCTTTACGGGGAACCCATTGTCGGCTGAAGCATCAGGAATTCCGAATCCTGGGGCTGCTTTAGACGCAGAAAATGAATATGTGGTAGCCGCAGCGGGATGTCCTGGTCGGTTTCGTTGTGCATAGGAATCCGGCGAAATCCTCAGAAAATCCCGGGCAGACAACCCAAATGGGGCGACCGCGTGGCGCTTGGTGTGGACGCTGAAGCAACAGCATTGGATTCGAGTCTCTTGCATCAATCGGTGGCCTCGGCACATTCCGGCCCTCCCGGAGATCCGACCACCATGCTTACTCCTTATAGATTGTTGTTGTCCGGCCTGTTGATGGCCGTGGTCCTGTCCGCCTGTGCCCGGGCCCCGGAGACCACGAAGGGTTCGGTCTCGGTTTCAGTTGGTTCGGCGCCCCAGGGGCCGGCTGCGGAGAAGCCGGTGGGCGTGGTGGACGAGGTCCGACCAGCCGTGGCCCGGACCGTCCAGGTCCCGGCACCCGGAACGCCGGCCGATCCTCCAGTAATGCCAGAACATCTTCCCGCCCAGGAGTTTACCCAGGGATTGGAACGGCTTCGGGTCAGCGTCGTCCGGCGTGGGGGCAAGTATCCCCTGGTCCGCAGGGAAGAGGTGCTGGGCCGTGGTCCGGGTGGGCAGCAGGTGGTGAGCGTTCGGGAAATGGTGGCCGATCATATGCTGGTATCTTTGGCCCCGGGTCAGACCGCCGGGACCGTGGCCGCGGCCATCGGGGGCGAGGTGCGCCGGGTGATGCCGGGGGGCCGTTTAGCCCTGATCGCATTTCCGTATTCCGCCCACGCGGATTACGGTCTGTACCGGGACCGGATCGCCGCCCAGCCCGGGGTGTCCGTGGCCGAGCCGGATTATTTGGTGCGGTCCATCGGTACCCCCAATGACAGCGGTTTCGCGAGTCTGTGGGGTATGAACAACACCGGTCAGACCGGCGGTACACCGGATGCTGACATCGATGCCCCGGAGGCGTGGAACATCTCCACGGGCAGCAAGGCGGTGCTGGTGGGAGTCATCGACACTGGCATCGACCGCAATCACGTGGACCTGGCGGCCAACATGTGGACGAACCCCGGTGAGATGGGTTTGGATGTCCAGGGCAATCCCAAGGCCACCAACGGGATTGATGACGATGGTAACGGCTATGTTGATGACTGGCGGGGCTGGGACTTCGTCAACAACGACAACGATCCCACGGACGACCAATCCCACGGCACCCACTGTGCCGGCACCATCGGTGCGGTTGGTGGCAATGGTCAGGGCGTGGCCGGTGTATGCTGGAATGTCTCCCTGGTCGGCTTGAAGTTCTTGAATTCAACGGGCAATGGCGCGATCTCCGACGCGGTGGAAGCCCAGTTGTACGCCAACAGCATCGGCTGTGACCTGACCTCCAATTCGTGGGGTGGCGGCGGGTTCAGCCAGGCGATGCTGGATGCCATCACCGCCGCGGCGGCCCAGGGTCACCTGTTCGTTGCCGCGGCAGGTAATGCCACCAGCGACAATGACGCCGTCGCCAGCTACCCGTCGAATTACGTCAGCCCGAATGTGATCGCGGTGGCCGCCACCACCCATACCGACGGTCTGGCTTGGTTCAGCAATTATGGTGCCACCACGGTCCACCTGGGCGCCCCCGGCGAGAACATCTATTCCTGCCAGCCCGGCAATCTGTACCAGAACCTGTCCGGCACCTCGATGGCGACCCCCCATGTGGCCGGCGCCTGCGCCCTACTGAAATCCGCCAATCCGTTGCTGACCGGACCCCAAATCAAGGCGGCCATCCTGGCCCAGGTGGACCCCGTGTCCGCCCTGGCGGGGAAGACCATCACTGGCGGCCGGCTCAACCTGCATCGCGCCCTGCTGAGCGTGTCGGGGGCGGTGGTTGTCCAGGATGCCCTGGTGAGCAACGAAATCGGCAATGGCGATGGTCTGGTGAATCCCGGTGAATCGGTCGATCTGGCGATCACCCTGGCTAACCAGGGCAGCCAGGGAACCACCGGGGTGGCCGCGGTCCTCACCACCAGCGATCCCTATGTGACCATCCCCCAGGCCACCGCCACCTATGGCGAGCTGCTGCCCGGCGGGAAAAAAGCCGGTTCCACCGCTTTCCGGGTGGCCATTGCCGCCGGATGTCCAACTCCCCGGACCATCGCCCTGACCCTCACCGTCAGCGGCGGCGGGGGCGGGCCCTGGGCCATCCCGGTGGCCATCACCACCGTCACCTCGGCCCAGCTTTCCGGTGTGGTCCGCCGGACCGGCAACAGCAGCCCCATCGCCGGTGCGGCGGTCGCGTGGACTGGTGCCCAGGCGGGTAACCGTACCACCAATGCCCAGGGTCAGTTCTCGACCATCGTACCCGCCGGCACCTACCAGGTGGTGGCCAGCGCCACCGGGCTGAAGGCCGGAACGCCGGTAACCGCCACCCTGCCCGGGTCGGGCTCTCTGATCCTCACCTTGGGCGCTCCGGCGATGGCCGTGTCCCCCACCACGGTGGCCCTGTCCGCGGCGGTGCCCTCGGCCCAGGTGCAGATCGCCAATGCCGGCGATGCGGCCCTGGTTTGGCAGGCGACGACCCTGGGCACGGCCCAGACCAGTGGCCTGTGGCACACCACGACCTACCGCACCGCCACCGGCGCTGGGACGTCCTGGTACTACGGCAAAGATGCCACCCACAACTACGACACGGGGGCGGCGAATAGCGGTGCCTTGGTCTTCAATGGGGTGACGGTGCCCTCTGCCCAGCCGAACCTGACGTTCGTCAGCTGGCGCAAAACTGAGGGTGGGTCGACCTACGACCGCAGCGATGTCCAGGTGTCCATCGATGGTGGTCTGACTTGGGCGACCTTGACGGCGACCAGCCCCACCCGCGGAGTCGCCCGCGATGGCGCCCAGGTCCAGGTGGTGGGTCCCAATGTCTGGACGGGCCTTTTCCAGGAGGTGGACAACACCGCCACCTGGCACCCGGTGTCGGTGAATCTCGCCGCCTATGCCGGCCAGACCGTCGCCCTCCGTTTCTGGTTCGACACCATCGACAGTGCCGGCAACACCTATGAAGGTTGGTACGTGGATGATGTCGCCCTGGGTGGTACGCCCCTGTCCCCCTGGTTGTCCCTCTCCGTGGCCCAGGGGACGGTTGCTGCCGGCGCCTCCGCCACCGTGACCCTGGCGGCCAATCTGGCGGATGCCCCCAACGGCACTTCCACCAGCACGGCCGTCTTCACCGGTGATGTCCCGGGGGGCGCCAGCGCCTCCGTGGCCGTGACCCTCACCAAGGTCGGTACGGTCGGCCCCAAGATCGCCGTCACGCCGTCCAGCTTGGCCCTGACCACACCCACGGGCGGCACCGCCAGCGCAACCCTGAGCCTCACCAATCCCGGCGACGCGCCGTTGAATTTCACCGTCACCACGCCTTCAGGCGGCGGCACGGCCACCGGATTGTGGCACCAGACCACCAATCGGACCCTGAATGGCAACCAAGTCTGGTGGTATGGCGATGAGGTGAAGAAGACCTACGACACCGGGACCACCAACAGCGGGGCCCTGGTCTATTCAGGGATCAGCGTGCCCGCTGGCACCCCCGCCCTCACTTGGCAGCAATGGCGGGTGACGGAGGGGACCGGTACGAGCTGGGACAAGAGCCTCGTCCAGGTGTCCACCAACGGCACCGTCTGGACCACCCTGGTGCAGGTCGTCGACAACGATGCCCTGTGGCACAGCGCCACCGCCAGCCTGGCGACCTATGCCGGTCAAACCGTCAGCATCCGCTTCTTCTTCGATACGGTGGATTCTGGCGCCAATGCCTATGAAGGTTGGTACGTGGGGGATGTCCGGGTGGCTGGTGGCGCTCTGGGCCAACCCTGGCTGACGGCAGCCCCGATCTCGGGCACCGTCGCTCCGGGGGCCTCCGCCACCGTGACTGTCCAGGCGGTTTCGACAGGCTTGGCGGCGGGTTCCTATGCCAGCCAGGTCACCTTGGCGTCCAATGCTTCGACGGGCAACGTGATCGTTCCGGTCAGCTTCCAGATCACCTCACCGGCCAAGTTGGTCTTCGGTAGCCAATCCTTCACCGATGTCGGCACTTTGCCCTATGTGGGTGATGCGGACGGCTTCGCCGAGCCAGGGGAGAAGGTGCGTTGGAACGTCCCCCTTATCAACAGCGGCTCCCAAACTGCCACCGGCGTGAATGTGGCTTTGTCGTCCACCAGTCCGTGGGTGAGCTTCCCCACGCCGTCGGTGGCCGTCGGTACCATCCCTGGTCTGGGCGCCGCCACGGCGGTCTTACCCATCGCCATCGCTCCGGGTTGTCCCAGCGGGACCACCATCCCGGTGGCGGTCAACGTGACCTATGGCCAGGGTTCCGTTCTGGGCAGCAGTTCCTTCCTGGTCCAGGTGAAGAGTCGCATCAGCGGCACCATCACGGATTTTGCCACTGGGCTGCCCCTGAGCGGGGTGACCGTCACCGCCGGTGGGGTGACCAACACCACGGGGGCGACGGGCACTTACCTGATCCCGGCGTTGTCCGCCGGATCGTACAGCGTGACCTATAGCAAGGCCGACTACGTCGGCGGGACTTCGACGGTGGTGCTGCCCCCGGATGTCATGATGAATATTACGATGGGCTTCCGCGACCTCACGGTCTCACCGGGCACCCTGGCGGTGCAATTGTCCAGGGGCCAGAGCGCCACCCAAAATCTGGTTCTGCAAACAACTGGTTCCTTGCCCACCACCTGGTCGGTGCTGTCCAGTCCAGCTTGGCTTACCTTGTCACCCACGGGTGCGCTCCAGTTACCCGGAACCTCCCAGACGGTCGCCGCCACGTTCCAGACCGGTACTCTGGGCAATGGCACGTACAGCGGATCCCTGACCTTGTCCACCAATGCCAGTAAGGGCGGTCTCTACCGCACGGTGGGGACGACCCTGACCATCCGCAGCGCCACGGCCCCCACGGCGGGTTCCCTGGAGATCACCTTGGCGGAGGACTCCCCCACCACCTTCACTCTGCCGGGTACGGATGGGGATGGGGATTCTCTGACCTATGCCATCTTGACCCAGCCGACCCACGGCGTGGTCAGCGTCACCGCCCTTGGCCAGGCCACCTATACGCCTGTCATCGGCTATTACG